>DATMLG010000040.1:0-5780 GCA_035570675.1 Verrucomicrobiia bacterium
TCGTGGACTTGTTGATCGTGGATGAATTGGGCAAAAACCTCAGCGGCGCGGGCATGGATACCAATGTCATCCGCCGCGACACCATCGGCGGCTTCATCCGTCCCGGCCCCAACGCGCCCTGGCAGATTTATGTCCGTTCGCTCCATCCCCTGAGTTATGGCAATGCCTCCGGCATTGGCATGGCTGACTACACTCACGACCGCCTCGTCCGTGCCATTGACTCCAAGGCCACCTGGATCAACGCCATCACCGCGTTGACACCCGGCAACGCCCGTGTGCCCATGCATTTTCCGACCGACCGCGAAGCCCTGGCTGCCGCGATTCAAACCACCGGCTGCCCCGAGCCGCGCCGGTTGAAGGCGCTGTGGATTAAAAACACGCTCAGTTGCGAAACCATATTCGCCTCCGAGGCATATCTGGAAGAGGCCCGCAAGCGCTCCGATCTTCAACCCGAAAGTCAGCCTGCCCCAATGGCCTTCGACGAACGCGGCGACCTCGTGCCAGTGTTTTGAACGGCGGCATCGGCCTATTGCGTATGCCCCTCAAACTCACATGGGATGATTTGGTGATCCAGAATCTCCCTGAGTCTGACGCGCTTGTTTGGCTTGAATCCTGGTCTGGCCGCATTACCGGGAAAGTAGCTCCGGTTTTTATCTCAAAGTTTGGCGATTGGTTTTTGCGCCGTCCAGATGGTAGCACGGATGAATTTTCAGTCATTGATGGTACGTATTCCAAACTTGCGGGTACGCCAGACGAGTTTAGCGCTCTCGTAAATTCTGCCACCTGGCACGAGCAGCATCTGCTGTCGCGTCAGGTTTTAGAGTTGCATGAACGGGGCATAATTCCTCAACCGGGTCAATGCTACGGCTTTGCACCGCATCCGGCTCTCTCAGGTCGCATCGATATCGCCCACGCAATGCTTATGGACATCGGTGTATGGCAATACATTTGTGCGCAGCTTTTCAATGGCTCAGGCACGACCAAGATGGGATAAGGTGGCCTTCGACGAACGCGGCGACCTCGTGCCGGTGTTTTGAAATTGGGGCCATTTCTCTCGATTATTCCCGCGAATTGGTATGGGTGGTGCTGTGTATTTATCAGCTTGTCCCTAATTTAGGGGCAGAATACGCCTTGAGCGAAGGGGTGTTTTTGGGTAAATTCTAGTTTATGACCATCATCAGCCGTTTGTTCCGCTGGCCCTGGCTGGCCGGAGCATTGGCTATTGCCCCGATGTTGGTCCGCGCGGCTCCCACCAATGACTCGAACGTCGCGCTCTTCCACAAGGACATACAACCGTTGCTCGAGGAATACTGCTATGATTGCCACGGGGATGGCACCACCAACGGCAACATCGCTTTCGACGAATTGCAGTCCGACGACCAGATTCTCAACCATGATCTCTGGGCCAAAGTCCTGAAAAACACGCGCGCCGGCCTCATGCCGCCGCAAAAAAAGAAGGCCCGCCCCACGCCCGAGGAGCAAAAGCGTCTCGAAGACTGGGTGAAATATTCCGCCTTCGCGATTGATGCCCGCGACCCGGATCCGGGCCGCGTGACCGTCCGCCGCCTTAACCGCGTCGAGTACCGCAACACCATCCACGATTTGATGGGCGTGGATTTCAACACCGACGTCGAATTTCCGCCCGACGACACCGGCTACGGTTTCGATGACATCGGCGACGTCCTCACCGTTTCGCCGATGCTGCTGGAGAAATATGTGACTGCCGCCAAGACCATCGTGGACCAGGCCGTGCCCACGGTTCCCTGGGTGGTGCCGCAGGTCACGATTGCCGGGACCAAGTTTCATACCGATGACGGCAGTGACAAGGGCGGCCGCACCAATTCCGTTCTTTCCCTGTCGTATTACGAACCGGCGGCGGTCTCCACCACCTTCAATGAGGCGCACGAGGGCGATTGCCAGGTGTCGCTTCAACTTGCCGTGAAGGGCGGTTTCTATTTTGACCCCGGCCATTGCCGCATCACTTTCAAACTCGATGGCAAGGAATTGCTGAAAAAGGAATTTTCCTGGGAGGACAACCGGACATTTTTGCCATTCACCTTCGACGAAAAACTGACACCCGGCGACCATGATCTGAGCTTTGAACTGGAACCCCTGACGCCGGCGGACAAAAAACTCTACGAACTCAACATGCGGCTCGTGAGCGTCACCATTCGCGGCCCCGTCGGGGATGAATTCCGGACCCGCCCCTACAATTTTGAGCGCTTCTTCACAAAAGACGCGCCCACGGATGCTGCCGACCGCCGTCTTTACGCGCGCGAAGTCCTGGGCAACTTTGCCCGGAAGGCTTATCGCCGGCCGGTTGATGACAAGACCATTGACCGCCTCGTGGAACTGGCCGAGAGCGCCTACCAACAGCCCGGCAAGACCTTCGAATCCGGCGTCGCCTATGCCATGGTGGCCGTGCTGGCGTCCCCGCATTTTCTTTTCCGCATCGAACAACCCGAGCCTTCTACCGTTCATGACACCTTCCCGCTCGTGGACGAATATTCGCTTGCTTCGCGCCTCTCCTATTTCCTCTGGTCCTCCATGCCGGACGACGAATTGTCCGGGCTGGCCCAACGCGGCGAGCTCCGTAAAAATCTCACCGCGCAGGTCCAGCGCATGCTGGCCGATCCGCGCTCGGAGGCGCTCGTGGATAATTTCACCGGCCAATGGCTCCAGACCCGCGACGTCGCCGGCCTCAACATTGACGCGCGGGTCGTGCTGGCGCGCGACAGCGGCCAGGAAAAGGAATTGCGCGATCTGATTGAGCAATTCCAGGCAAGATTCGCCAAGCCGGCCGTTGCTCAAACCAACCACAGTGCCAAGGACAGCCCCCAGCAGGACTTTCCCCGCAACCCGCTCTTGCATCCCCGCTTCCAATTGGACGCCGAACTGAAGTCAGACATGGAACACGAAACACAAATGTATTTCGCGGGCATCGTGCATGATGACCGGAGCGTCAATGAGTTGATTGACAGCGATTACACTTATCTCAACGAGAAACTCGCCGACTTCTACGGCCTCACCAATCTCGGTGTGACCGGCAGCAAGCTGCGCCGCGTCACCTTGCCGCCCGATTGTCCGCGCGGCGGGGTCTTGACCCAGGGCAGCGTGCTTGCGGTCACGTCGAACCCCGACCGCACCTCGCCGGTCAAGCGCGGCCTTTTCATCCAGAATTGCGTGCTCGGCGCGCCGCCGCCGCCGCCGCCGCCGAACATCCCCGCCTTGGAAGCAGCAGAAAGGGCCATCGCCGACCACGAGCCCACCCTCCGCGAGTCGCTCGAAATGCACCGCGACAAGCCGCTCTGCGCCTCCTGCCATTCACGCCTCGATCCCATCGGCCTCGCTTTCGAGAATTTCAACGCCATGGGTATGTGGCGCGAGAAGGAACGCAATCAGGTGATTGATGGCTCGGGCAAGCTCATCACCGGCGAGACCTTTACCAACGTCGTCGAATTGAAGCGCATCCTCGCCACAAAACATCGTGTGGATTTTTACCGTTGCCTGACGGAGAAGCTGCTGACGTACGCAACCGGCCGCGGCATGGAATATTACGACACGGAAACCATCGACCAGATTGTCGCACAACTTGACCAGAATGACGGCCGGTTCTCCTCGCTGCTGACGGGCATCATTGAATCCGCCCCCTTCCAAAAAGAACGCAGCCAGGCCAACGCCCTTTATTCCGATACGCAGGAACCCGTGGAAAAAAGCGATGCCGCGAAGCTCGCGCAAACCCAGTCACACCATGAAAACACCACATCAGCCAAAGAGTGATCAAAACACCGCCGTCGAACGCATGGCCAGCCTGAGCCGGCGCCGGTTCCTTCGCGGCCTGGGCGCATGCATCGCCCTGCCTGCCTTCGAATCGTTGCGCCCGTTGCGCCTGCTCGCGGCTCCGGCAGCCTCCGCCGCTACTGCGGCTGCCACCACGGCCCCCGTTCGCATGGCCTTTCTTTACGTGCCGAACGGCATCATTCCCTCCGCTTGGTGGCCTGAAGATGCCGCGTCCGCGTCCGGGCAACTTGCCCTCTCGCCCACATTGCAACCCCTCGAAAAAGTCCGCAGCCAGTTGCAGCTCATTTCCGGCCTGGAAGACCTCAGCGCGAATGCCGGCAGCGATGGCGGCGGCGATCACGCGCGCGCCGGCGGCACCTTTCTCACGGGCGTGCGCATCAAAAAAACCGCCGGCTCCGATATTCACGCCGGCGTTTCCATCGATCAGCTTGTCGCGCAAAAGGTCGGCCATCTCACGCGCTTTCCATCCCTCGAACTCAGTTGCGATGCCGTCCGCAAGGCCGGCGATTGCGACACCGGCTATTCCTGCGCCTACGAATACAATCTTTCCTGGTACACGCCCACGCAACCGGCCACGCCCGAGCCGAATCCGCGCCTCGTCTTTGAGCGGCTGTTCGGCGCCGGCCCGCGCAGCGAACGCACCGCGAACCTCCAGCGCCGCCAGCAGGAACAACATTCCATCCTCGACTTCGTGCTGGAGGACGCCCGATCCATCCAGAGCAACCTAAACGGCCGCGACCGGCAGAAGCTCGATCAATACCTTTCCAGCGTGCGCGAGATCGAGCAACGCATTGAGACCGCCGAGAAAATGACCGTCGCCAACCCGGACATGGACACGCCCGAGGGCGTGCCGCCCGTTTTCGCCGAGCACGTCCAGATCATGTTCGACATGCTGCTGCTGGCGTTCCAGACCGATTCCACCCGCGTCGCCACCCTGTTGGTCGCCGCGGAAGGCAGCAACCGCACCTTTGGGGAGATCGGCATTTCGGAGGGCCACCACAACCTCACTCATCACAAAAACGATCCCGACATGATCGCCAAGGTGAAACAGATTGACCTGTGGTACACGCAACACCTCGCCAAATTCCTGGAGAAGATGGACCAGACGAAGGACGTGGACGGCAATTCGCTGCTCCACAATTCCATGATCGTCTATGGCTCGGGCAACGCCGATGGCAACCGCCATACGCACACGAACCTGCCCATCCTCCTCGCTGGCGGCGGCGGCGGCACATTCCAGACCGGCCGTTATCTCAAGGCCGGTTCCGCGCCCATCACCAATCTTTATTTGAGCATGGCCGACCGCATGAGCGTCACTGGCTTGGAAAGACACGGCGATTCCACCGGACGATTGGCGGGGATTTAGTACCCACAATGGTTCTCGCCATTAGTTCCGATTGAGCAGGACCTTCTCTTTCTCGATCTCTTCGTCGCGCTTTTCAACCGGCGCAAATGGATTGAAAAACGGCACGCGTTTGGCACTCGAAAGCGACCACGCAATCCAATCGCATTGCCGAACGTCAACTTTAGTGCCGTAGGCGGGGCGCTCCGCCTCTGGCCACGGGCCGCCAACCGACCCGCTTTGATAACCCTTGATATCGTATGAAACCATATCCGGCTGTTGCCATTGCATGGTGCCAACGATGTCGTGATCATCAAGTTCACGCGAAATTAATTTTCTGAAGCCCCGAACTGTAATGAGGTCCGATTCCACGGGATCGTGGAAACGTGCTTGTCTCCATGGCAACTTGCTCCACGGCGAAGCTGGATCGTTAAACAGCCAATCGGCGACAGATGCAAGCGCAGGATCTTTGGGGTTGCGCGCGAGCGGCTCAAAGGCCTCCATCGCATATTCATCGACCTTGCCGGAGTCTGCCGTCCTGATCCAGGCGGCATACTCCGGCAAAGCGTTGGTGTCGCCGCCGTTGACGCGAATATCGGTAAAACGCGGAATGTAACGCGCCAAGTCATGGCCAGAC
>DATMLG010000041.1:0-5235 GCA_035570675.1 Verrucomicrobiia bacterium
AATGGACAGCGCCATCGCGCTGGCGCGCAGGTTCACCGGCACGGTTTCGAGAATCAATGTGTTCACCGGCCCCGTGCCCAGGAAGATTAGAAAGATCGCCGCCGCCAGGAATCCCATCGCCAACGCAGCGCTTGAAGTCCACAATGCAATGAACGACGCCGGGACCGCCAGGAAAATTGAAATCGTCAATAGCAACGCGTAGCCCGCCCGCGTTCGTTTCTGCCAGGCCGTCCCCAGAAAGCCCCCGATCATCGTGCCCCCAAATCCGGCGACCACAATGACTGCGCCAAAAAATGTGTCTGCCTTCCCCGTGCTCATGCCGTGCATTTGTTCCAGAAACGTCGGTCCCCAGAATGAGAACGCCCCCAGCGCAAAGGTGTTCGCCACGTATCCCCAGACCACCAGTTGATAACTTGAATTGGTGAACAGCCGCAGGAACTCCGCTATATTGGGCTTCACTGGCGGCGCTGCCCCCGCGCCGTCTGCGGCGCCGCGCTTGGATTCTTCAAACGGAAGCAGAATCAACGCCAGCGCCAGTCCCGGCGCTCCCGCCCAGATGAACGCCGACCGCCAGCCAAACCAGTCCGCCATGTGCCCGCCAAAAACATATCCCAGCGCATAACCCGCCGGCATGGCCGCGTAAAAAATCGTGAGCGCGTTGTTCCGGACTTTTGCTTCGAACGTGTCCGAAATCAAACTCGGGCTGATGGTCGCGTAACTCGCCTCGCCGACGCCCACCAGTACCCGGAACCCCAGCAGCATCGCGAAGCTTCCCGCGAATCCGGTCAACACCGTCCCGAGGCTCCAGACAAAAATCCCGGCGGCAATCAGCCATTTGCGCGTCACCCGGTCTCCCAGGTAACCAAACAGCGGCGCCGTCACAAAATAACCGATCATGAACGCCGTGAAGGCGCTCGCCGATTCGCCGTAGCCAATCCCAAACTCCTTCGCCATCGGCGTCCGCACGGCGTTGAGCACCGCGCGGTCCATGTAATTGAACAGGTTCAGCCCCGTCAATATGGCCAGCGTCCAATATGGTCCGAGCTTTCGGTTCATCTCGCTTCGATGCCCTCTGGCCCCGGAACTTCAAGGCCTTTGCATGATCTACGCAAACTGCAGCTTGCTCACTGGCGCCTGCTCGTCCCAGCCCCGCGTCGGCTTGCTCGTCACCGATGAAACCTCCTTCACCGATATCTGGTTCCCGCGCGATTTCACGCCCTTCACCATCAACTCCGATGGCTTGCACGTCTGCTGGTTGATTTTCTGGTACGGCGCGGGTTTGTAGCGGATGTACAATTCCCCCGGCGTGTCCGGTTCAAAAAACAGGATGCGCGATTTCTCCGGGATGCAAAAATAATCCTTGTTCATGATCGTGCCGCCAAACGTGAACCGCTTCAAATACGTCGCCTCGCGGTTCGTGTAGGCCAAGGTGAAGACCCGGTCGCGCTCCGGCAATCCGCAGTAAAACAAATCCGGCCCCACAAACAATTTCTCCTGCAGCTCCATCACCTTGTAATGGCCGTCCTTGAAAACCATGATCAGCTTGTCGAACTTCGTGCAATCCACGTGAAATTCCTCGCCCGACACCTTGTAGCCCACGTAACCCGATTCGCGGTCATACGCCACCTTGAACGACTTGAACGCCACTTCCTTCGCCTCGACCTCGTCGTAGCGGCTCGACTTCGTCAGCCGCGGATAAATCGGCCCGTACTTCTCCAGCAACGTCTCCAGCCGCCCGATGACATATTTCGTCAGCGACTTCAAATGCTTCTGCGTCTCCGCCAGGTCCGCCTTCACCTTGTCCATCTCCTCGCGGTGTTTGTTGATGTCAAACAGCGAAATCCGCCGGATGCGCACGCCCAGCAGCATCTCCACGTCCGCGTCCGACAGGTCCCGGTACATCTGCCGCCGGAACGGCTTGAACCCCTCGTAAACCGCCTTCACCACCGCGTCGTTCGTCTTGCACTGCTCAATCTTTTTGTAAATCCGGTTCTCGATGAAAATGCGCACCAGCGTCTTCGCGTGCATTTCCTCCTCGAGCTTCTTCTCGCGCAATTCCAGTTCGCGCTTCAGCGTCTCCACCAGTTGCGCCGTGTTCTCGCGCAACACCTCGCTCACCGTCATCTCCACCGGCCGGTTGTTCTTGATGACAATGATCCGGCTCGCAATCGTCGTCTCGCAATCCGTGAACGCATACAGCGCGTCCACCAACTGCTCCGCGCTCACGCCCGCCGGCGTCTTGATTTCTATCTCCACGTCCTCCGATGTGAAATCGTTCACGCTCCGCACCTTCAACTTGCCCTTCCGCACCGCGTCTTCAATCGACCCTATCAGCGAATCCGTCGTCGTCGTGGGCGGGATCTGCTTGATCACCACCGTCGTTTCGTCCTTCGTCCAGATCTTCGCGCGGACCTTGATGCTCCCCTTCCCGTCCGCGTATTCGCGCGCGTCCATCAATCCGCCCGTCGCAAAATCCGGCAGCAGCTTGAAGTTCTGCTTCTTCAGGATCGCAATCTGCGCCTCGATCAATTCCGGAAAATTATGCGGCAAAATCTTGCACGCCATGCCCACGGCGATGCCTTCCGTCCCCAGCATCAGCAGCACCGGCAGCTTGGCCGGCAGCGCCACCGGCTCCTTGTTGCGCCCGTCATAGCTCGGAACGAATTCCGTAATCTCGTCATTGAACAATTCGTTCCGCGCCAGTTCCGTGAGCCGGCATTCAATGTACCGCGGCGCGGCGGCGGGATCGCCTGTGAAAATATTCCCGAAATTCCCCTGCCCTTCGATCAGATAACGCTTGTTCGTCATCACCACCAGCGCGTCCCCGATGGATACATCCCCGTGCGGATGATACTGCGCGCAATGACCGGCGATGGTCGCCACCTTGATGAACCGGCCGTCGTCCTTTTCGTGCAACGACCACAAAATCCGCCGCTGCACCGGCTTCAATCCGTCCGCGAGGTTCGGAATCGCGCGGTCGCGAATCACATACGACGCGTATTCGAGGAAACTCGTATTGACGCGCCGATGCAACTGCTGCTCGATTTTCCCCGGCGCAAACGGCCGATGCGCCACCGTCGGCACTTCCTCGGCCAGCACATGACTCTCGCCATTGCCATTTCCATTCACCGCCGCCTTGCCCTTGCCCTTGCCCTTGGCCGGTTTGGCCTCGGCAGCATCCGTCTTCGCGCCCTCGATGGGCAATTCCGGTTGCTCCGGCGTATTTTTTCTTTTTGCACTCATGTGACGCCTCGATTAAGCCAGACCATTCCCGTCCCCGCAAGAATTCATCCTCCCGGTGTGCGGGCTCCCGCCTGCTTATGGAGCGCGAAGCATTGCTCCGCGTCGTGCGCTCGCCGCAAACACGCCTTCGCCCTATTCATCACGGGTGCAGGCTCTGCCTGCTCAAAGAACAAAAATTATTACCCGCCTTTATCGTGTTTTATTGTGTTTTATCGTGTGGATTCCCCCCGCCTTTCCCTGTGGGTGCAAGGTTCGCCTGCCAATCCCAACGAGATTGAATCGCTCAGCCCAGGGTTGGCTCGATTCGGAGAGAGCCTACCCTGGGTACTGTCCAAAGAATCCCGCAACCCTGAAAGGGTTGAATCTCCAATCGTAATGAAGCCCTGCTCCCGAAAAACCAATTTTTTACCCCTCCATTTGAATTCAAATAAACCCTGATTTATTCGCAACCCACGAGAAACCAATCTTTTCCAACTGAGAAATGGGCTGAAAAATCGTGAAATTAGGCAAAAAAATCTGCTAACCATCGAAAAATCAACTACTTGCACCCGCACCCTATTTTCATAATATAAATCCATAAACATCAAATACTTGCGCACATAGCATCAACTCCCGGGGTAACGTTAAGTGAGAAATCAACGACTTGCATCGATAAAATCCACCTCCTTTCCGTTGTCTGCCCGAGGTAGGGTCATCCTTGGGAAGTGCAACTTGCACCTGCGACGACCGTTCCCGAACCTGCGCCGGCGGCTTGTGACCGCCGTCCCCGGGCGTGCAATTACGTCGGGCCGTTCGCCCAAATTCATAACTCTGATTCATAATGTTGTTGCTTTCTCTTCCTCCTCTTTCGGCTCACTGCTTACAGCTCACCGCTCACTTTCCCAACCACCGACGCCCAAGATTATCGCACACCCTTTGCGTCTGTCAAACCGTTTGGGCCTTCGTGGTGGCACTGCTCAGTTTTGTCTTCGCAAATTGCGAATCTTCCACCCCCCTTTCGCATTACCCACGTCCCACCCCGCAAAAAAACTCGCGCCAGCGGCCTCGCCTGCTCTGGCATGATTCCAGCAAGAGCATTTGCCATCAGAAATGCGATTGGGATTTTTACTCTGGGTTGTTCTGATGCGCACGGGGACAAAAATGCACCGTGACGCGTCCAAAAAGATCAATGGGATTTGCCGGGCATCAAGGCGTACGGCCGGCGGATTATTTCTCTTTGCGTTGCTCCTTTTGCAACCGAAGCCGGCTTCCGCCCAGATCGATCCTTATCCGCGCAATTTGATTGAAATCGGCTACGACCAGTCGCTCATCACGTCGGGGCCGCAAAGCATCTACGCCTATTATTATTACAACAATCCCTCCGTGTTTCAAAGCAACGCCGTCCTGCGCCTCGCGGTGGGGCCAGGCTATCTGGACGGCGAACTCGGCTTCCCGCATCTCCTTTCCCCCACCACCGATCTCGGCATTGGAATCGACGGCGGCTGGTTGGGTGACAATTATTATGAAGTCCGGCAGGGCCAGTATCTCGTCGGTCAAAGTTTCAATGGCGATGGCGGCGGCCCTTCCCTCGGTTTGTATCAATTGATCAATCCCGGGCAGGAAATTCCGCTGAACGCCGTGATTCGGGGAGGATATCATTTCACCGCTTACCTGAACTCGGCGGAGACGGACCCGCGCTTCCTGCTTCCGCAAAACCAGAACGACCTCTTCTTCCGGGGCGGCCTGCGTCTCGCCGGCAAGGAACCGTTGCTTTATCCGGATTTGGGAATGGAACTGTCCGTCTGGTTTGAGCGCCAATGGCAGTTGGACGCTGACAGCTACGGGTTTGATGGTGATCGGAGTGTGTCGCCCGCGACCGACCTGTATTGGGTCTATGCCGGATTGAATTATGCCTGGACCAACATCGGGCATCACGTCGAGTTTGCCGTCACCGCGGGCGGGTCCGACAGTCCGGACCGGCTCAATGCCTGGCGTCTGGGCGGCGTGCTGCCC
>DATMLG010000042.1:0-11631 GCA_035570675.1 Verrucomicrobiia bacterium
ATATTCCCACGGACCTTGTTGCGGCCGAAGTCACCCGTTTCGAAAGAGCCCTCGCGCAAACCCGGCGTCAAATTTTGGAAGTCCAGCGCCAGGTCATCGAGAAAATGGGCGCCAAGGAAGCGGACATTTTCGAAGCGCACCTCCTCATGCTCGAAGACCGCATGATCGTGGACGAAGTCATCCGCATGATTCGCGACCAAAAAACCAGCGCGGACTACGCCTTCCACGAGGTCTCCGGACGCTACGTCGGCGCGCTCGACGCCATCGAGGACGAATACCTGCGCGAACGCGCCGGGGACATGCGCGATGTCACCTCCCGCATCATGGACAACCTCATGGGGCGTCAGCAGGAGGTCAACCTCAAGCAGCTCAAGGAACCCTCCATCGTCATCAGCTACGACCTGAGCCCCTCGGTCACCGCGCAACTGGACCGCAAAATTGTCCTTGGTTTCGCCACCGACATCGGCGGCAAGACCTCGCACACCGCCATCATGGCCCGTTCCCTTCGTATTCCGGCCATTGTCGGACTCAAAAGCGCCAGCAACGAACTGCAGACTGGCCAATACGCCCTCCTCGACGGTTTCACCGGCGTCATCATCATCAATCCCACCGACCAGACGCTCTTTGAGTACGGCCAGATCATCCGTAAACAGGTCAGCCTCGAAGAGAAACTCCGCGACATGCAGGACAAGCCGGCGACCACGCTCGACGGTACCCGCATCATCCTTTCCGCCAATGTGGAACAGGTCGCGGACACCGAACAAGTCCGCCTCAATGGCGCCGAGGGCGTGGGCTTGTTTCGCACGGAATTTCTTTTCATCAACCGCGAAATTCTGCCCAGCGAGGACGAGCAATACGAAGCCTATCGCCAGGTCGCGGCCGCCTTGAAGCCCCAGCCCGTCGTCATCCGCACCCTCGACCTCGGCGGCGACAAGTTTCTTTCCCATCTGGAACTGCCCGCCGAGATGAATCCTTTCCTCGGCTGGCGCGCCATCCGTTTCTGCCTGCAGGAGAAGCCCATCTTCCGCGCCCAGTTGCGCGCCATTCTCCGCGCCAGCGCCGAGGGCAACGTCAAGATGATGTACCCGATGATCTCCGGCCTAGATGAACTCATTCAGGCCAACGCGCTCGTCGAGGAGTACAAGGCCGAGTTGCGCGCCGAAAAAATTCCCTTCGACGAAAATCTCGAGATCGGGGCGATGATCGAAATCCCCTCGGCCGTGATGGTCGCGGACGCCCTGGCGCAACGGCTCAAATTCATGAGCCTCGGCACCAACGATCTGATCCAATACACCCTCGCCGTGGACCGCATGAACGAGAGGGTGGCGCACCTTTACGAACCCACCCACCCGGCCATCGTGCGCCTCATCAAGGCCACCGTCGAGGCCGCGCACCGCCATAAAATCTGGGTCGGCGTCTGCGGCGAAATGGCCGGTGACCCGGTCTTGACCGCCCTCCTGCTCGGCCTGGGCGTGGATGAATTGAGCGCGGCGCCATCCCTCGTGCCGCCCGTCAAATTCCTCATCCGCCGTCTCAAAATGGACGAGGCGCGCGCGCTCGCGGATTTTGCCTTGAACTCTGAATCGGGCACGGAAATCTTCGCCCGTGCCCAAAAGCTGGCGTGCGACATCGCTCCCAGCCTTTTCGAAAACAAAGACTAGAACCAGACCCATGAAAATCATCATCCTGGCCGCCGGTTACGCGACCCGCCTCTATCCCCTGACCCTCAACCAGCCCAAACCGCTGCTCCCCGTGGCCGGCCGGCCCATGATTGACCATGTGCTCGACAATCTGACGGGCATCGCCGGCCTCGACCGCGTTTACGTTGTCACCAACGAAAAATTCGCCGGCCATTTCCAGAAATGGGCGGACGCCAAGCCCGCCGCAAAAAACGGTCCCGGCTTCACCATCGTCAACGACCATTCCACCGACGACACCAACAAGCTCGGCGCCATCGGCGACCTGCACCTCGTCCTCACCCGCGAAAAAGTGGATGACGATGTCATCGTCGTCGCCGGCGACAATTTGTTCAGCGAAAAACTGGACGGCTTCGGCAAATTCGCCCGCGAAAAAAATACCCCGGTCCTTGCCGTGTATGATGTCGGCAACCTTGAGGAAATCAAAAAATATAACTCTATTTCCATCGATGGCGCCGGGAAGATCACTTTCTTTGAGGAAAAGCCCAAGCAGCCCACCAGCACCCTGACCGGCATCGCGCTTTATTATTATCCCAAGTCCGTTCTGCCCCTCATCCACCAATACATCGCCGAGGGCAACAACCCGGACCAGCCCGGCCGCCTCGTGCAATGGCTTTACCCGCGCGTTCCTTTTCACACCTGGAAAGTGCCCGGCATCTGGTACGACATCGGCTCCAAGGAAACCCTCGAAGAAGCCAACCGCATCTTCGCAAAATCCTGATTTCCACCGTGGAATGTACGGTTTGGGCGGCACAAAACAAATCTTGCAATCCCGGCCCAATCCTTTAACTTTTTCAGGCTAATTTGGAAGCGAGCGTAGCTCAGCCTGGTAGAGCATCACGTTGCCAACGTGAGTGTCGAGGGTTCGAATCCCTTCGCTCGCTCCAATTTTTCCATGCCTTCTGTCTGGGTATACGTTCTCCAGTTTGAAGCCGACCGACTTTACGTAGGGCTGACTGCATCTCTGGACCGGCGGCTCTTGGAACACAAGCGCCGTCAAAGCCCTTCTACGAAACAATTCAAGGGAGATTTCGTCCTGATTTATAAAAAGAGTTTTCCGACGTACGATGAGGCTCGGAAGCATGAGAAATTCCTTAAATCGGGCGGTGGCCGGACTTGGCTCAAGAGCGTCAGGACGTGAAACGTCCCGGGCATTGCCAACGCTTGGCCCGTCTCACGGGCTGAGTGTCGAGGGTTCGAATCCCTTCGCTCGCTCCAATTTCTTCACCCACGCAAAATTATCACGGCCCCTTTACCATATCGCCCTTCGATTCCTTTGCGATGGCATTCTGCCTTCGCTTGTGCTTTATTTCCAACCATGAAAACGACTTTTCCGTCAGCGTCATGCGTCGCCGTCTTGTGTGGCGCCATCCTCGCGTGCTCCCTTCCTTCCAAATGCCTCGCCGGTGGCGGCTATCAAATCTTTGTCTCCAATGAAAAATCAGGTGACATCACCATCATTGATGGCGCCGATTTCAAGGCGGTGGCCACCATCCCCGTGGGCAAACGCCCGCGCGGCATTCATGCCAGCCCTGATGGCCGCACGGTCTATGTCGCGGTGAGCGGCACTCCGATTGAACCGCCGCCGAAACTCGATGCCAACGGCAATCCCATTTTTGAAAAAGGCCACGATGATGATGATGACAATACCAAAGCGGACAAGACCGCCGACGGCATTGTCGTCGTGGATGTCGCGCAACAAAAGGTTCTCCGCAAGCTTTCCGCCGGTTCTGACCCTGAACAATTTTGTGTGAGCCGTGATGGCAAACATCTTTTCATTTCCAATGAGGATGTTGGCACAGCGACCGTGCTTGATACGGAAACCGGGAAGATCGTCACTTTCGTTCCGGTCGGCCGGGAACCGGAGGGCGCGGGCCTCAGTCCCGATGGCAAGGTCTTCTACATCACCTGCGAAACCGCGGGTGATGTCTTTGCCATTGACGCGCAAACGTATAAAATCATCAGCCATCTCCACGTCCACCCGCGTCCCCGCAGCGTGGATTTCCTGCCGGACGGTTCCCGCGCGTTCGTGCCCTCGGAATCGGTGGCAGAACTTAATGTGATCGACACCGGCGGCCAAAAATTGCTCCAAACGATTGCCCTGCCAAAAGGCTCGCGCCCGATGACGGTAAAGGTCGCGCCCGACGGAAAAAAGGTTTACGCCAGCACCGGTCGCGCGGGAACCGTGTGCGTGGTGGACGCGAACACTTTTGAAGTGCTGAACACGATCAAGGTTGGAACGCGTCCCTGGGGCATCGCCATCACGCCGGATGGAAAATACCTGTTCTCCGCCAACGGCCCGTCGGATGACGTTTCAGTGGTGGATCTGGCAACCGAAAAGGAAATCGCGCGCGTCAAATCGCCCGGCAGTCCCTGGGGTGTGGTGATTGTGCCGGTCGGGAATTAAGATTTGGCGCCCCGGCAAGTTCTCGGCGCATGATCACCCGCCGATGATGAAGATGTCCTGGCTCGTGATGCTTTTGGTATAACCGGCCTTGAATGCCCGGGCGCGCACAATGGTTGGTCCCGTCAGCCGAATCGGCCCTTCGTAAAGCAGGTCCGACGTCGTCGGCACGGTTCCATCCAGGGTATAGCGGATAATTGCGCCGGGTTGTGTCTCCAGGGTTACCACGAGCGGCTGTTTATAATTTCCGCCCGCCGGAGAAATTACCGGCGGTGGCAGCACGGGCGGCCCGGGCAGGCTCTCAATCCATTGCCGCAGCAGGGTCATCGACTGCGCGTCCACTTCGTTGTGCGCCAGCGGCGGCATCTTGTATGCCTCGACGGAATCGGCCCGCATATAAAGGATGGAACGCCAGATGTCGTTCGGGGAAATGAGACGGGGACTGTCAATCCGTTCATCAATCAAAACGTGTCCGTTGATCAGGTTCTGGTTGGCAAGCGGCGTGTCATAGCGCGCATCGAACATGGCGACGGTGCCGCCGGGACGATGGCAGTGCGCGCAGTTTGCATCCAGGAATGAACGCGCGCGGTCTTCCACGCTTCGAGTCTTGTCATCCGCGCGCGCCAGCCGGGGAAAAGTCGGGAGCATGGTTTCGTCAAAGCCCGGATCAAACAGGCCGGCATGGTTCCACGCGCGCAATTCATTGTCCGTGATGCCCGAAGGAAACGTGAAGTCACGATTTAATTGCCGCGTCTTCACCCCGAGCACAAAACCGGCGTTGGCGGTGTGACAGGTCAGACAATCCTGCCGGCTCGGATAATACCACGTCTGCGTCCGCACGCCCGCGGGGGTGGTGATGGAGATGGCCTCCTCCAGATTTGTATCCAGCAGGTCGGCGTCGCTGTTGTCCGCGCGCCATTTATAGGTCACACCATAGACGGCGCCGGCGGCGTCGCAAACCAGCAGCCGGGTTTCCAGGCGGCGTCGCAAATTTGGAACGCTCTCATTCGTTGCCAGTTCGAAGGTCTTTACGAAGACGGTGCCTTTGGGGAAGACCCATTCGCCCGTTGGCGCAAAGGCAATTTTGCCGGGCGGCACCGAAATCCAGCGCGATTTCACCGCGCCATCCGACCAGAACGGGATGATGACATCGTAGGGAACCAGGCCATCATTGACGGTCATGGCGCTGGTATTCTTGAACACGCCGGTTTGCGAGAGCAGCGCCGGCAGCGGAGCGCTTGCCAGCCGGGGCATTGACAAATACGGCCCGGAGGCCGGACGCGCGTCGAGACCGTAGGGTCTGGAATTTTCGGCCGACCTGGAATGTAACGGGCTCAACGTGAAGCAAATCAGCAACACCGCACCAGCAAATGACCGAGGAGAAAAAATTGAAGTTCGAACCGGGCTTTTCATTTGGGCGGCACAGCCGGGGCGTTTGTTTGCGCCTCCGCCCGAAGGTTTGAATCAACGGCCTTGCCGAGAACGGCGGAAAAGTGGCGGACGGTCCGTTGGATGGTGCCGAGTGATGTGTAGGTGTATTCGCCGGCGGGATAACCCTCGATGATGACGTAATCATAGCGCGCGGGCTTGGCTTTGCGTGATTTCGGATAATCCGTCAAAAAAACCCGCCCGACCGCCACCGATCCCGGCTCGTCCCGCTCAACGAGGTCGTCGGCGCGGCTGGCCGCGACTGTGCCGGGCACAAGCCAGGTCTTCGTGAGCGGGTCGCGCAGAAGGTTTGTATACCCGCTTTCCACGACCAGGCCGCCCGGAAGTATCTGGAGGATTTTGCCGCAAATGGAACGGCGACCTTCGATGCAATCGTTCCGAACCTGTTCCGCGTGCAACATTGCGGCCAAAGCCTGGTTCGTTTGAGTTTGAAATTGTCCGGCATTCGTACTGGAATCGCCTCCGGACATTCCACCGGACGGGCCGTTCGTTTGTCCCTGGACGGATAATGCGGCCAACAGAAACAGTATCGATAGTTTCATCATCAGGACCCGGTGCATATTCAATTGATGGCACGGTCTCGATTCAGCATACGACAACGCACCCTCCATGCAAACCCAATGAAATCGGCCTCCAACTTTCGCGCGACGCCAATCTTGGAGGCAGACTACGGCCGGAGGCATACCAATGCCGCGGAGGCATGAGGCACCATCAGGTTGAGCGCGCCTCCGTTGATCCTGAGCTTCTCCGTTGGTCCGGGGGCCCATTTGCCATCGACGGAAACTTGCGTCCCGGCAAAAGTCACTTGATCCCTGCTCTCCATGGATGGCGCCTGCAGCCGCAAAACCTCCGCCGATGCCCGGCCACTGGTCAGAACACCCTGCACCGCGGCATCTCGGTAGAAATCCTTGTTTATTATCGTGAGCCAGAGAAGTCCCTGTTCATCTTTGGTGGCGTATGCGGTCAGGTTGATGTCGTCCTTGTCGAGGGTGAGTTGCACCATGTCCCCTTTCCCCGCCGTGGCAAAGGCCAGCATTCCGTAATACTCCGGCCGGGCGCTGCAACGCCCGGCCTCATCATGCACAATGGGGGAATAGTGGCTGATAAATCCAAGTTGGTTGATGTCGGTTTCCATGTTGACCCCTTCGCATCCGTAAGCAGCCAGCCGGAACATATAATCCAGACACCAGAGCGCCGAGCCAAAGGTATCGCTTACCCCTGCCTTGCCTCCGCCGGAGAAGGAATTGACTTCGTTGATTCGGAACTTCAGGTTGTGCGCCCGGCAGACTTCGCGCATTCCCTCAAGCCTGTTTTCCAATTTATCATCGCGTTGGAGCAGTTTTTCCAGGGTGGATTTGGGGTCGCCGGCGCCGCCCCGATAGTAATGGATGGTGAGAAGCTTGATGGACCCGGCTTCGGCGGCGGCGAAATTCGTGATCCAAGCCAGGTTTCCGACCGAATCAGGACCGGAAAACGGCGCCTCGGGCGCCACCTCAAGAATGGCCGCTTTGTAATCAAGGAAGGCCGCATGATATGCCTCGTAACTCTTGCCGAAACGGCGCAGATCTTCGACTTCATTGCCAATCTGAAATGACTGCAGGCTGCTTCCCAGCGCTGCATTTACCGCCAACGCCTGCTGCGCCGCCTCCTCTTTGGAGCCGGTGCCAAGGTTAAGGCCCCACATGACCTTCCATCCCGTGGCCCGCGCGAAGTCTCCCAGATCCGCCAGATTGCCGCGATTGAAGATAGTTACCCCTTTTTGCGTTTCCACAACTGGTGTGCCGTCAGGCACATATTTAGCATGGTCGGAAATAATTCCTCCGATGCGAATCAACCCGTGCGAACTCAGGTTGCGGCACAGTTGCGCCATTGTCACGTTCTTCGCGGTAAAGAAATTCGACTGGGCCACGGCCGAGGTCTCATAGCCAAATCCGATGAAGTCCGGAGAAATGCGGCTGATCGTCGTGTTTGGATCAACGTGGATCTTCACCACGTCCGCGTCCTGATCCTGGGCCGGCAAGCGCGCGCACATGAACAACACGCTTGCACAAAGCACAGCACTTCGGCGGGCATGGCCATGAATGCCGTTGAGCCTGTGTGAAATTATGCGGTTCATTTTAGTTTTGAGGTGATGATTCATTCAGCACGTCCCAGTAAACCGTGTAACGTTCGTGATATTCTCGATAGAATGGAACCAGAGTTACATCGTGCGGCCGGCCCACGCCCTCGGTCCGAAACGCCAGATTTTGGCCGGCCACGGGCTTGAGCCAGAGCTCCACGGGTCGGCGGCCTGTGGCCAGCGCTGGTACTTCAGGGTCGGGCACTTTTCTAAACTTTCCCTGGTCGCGGGCCTCCAGTGATTCGGGCAGTCCCCCGGTTCCCAATTCACCGCCGAGGACCAAGGGGCCGTAAAAGATGGCGATTTTGTTCGGATCGTCCGGGAGCGCTTCCGTCCTCAAGCCCATCGGAATTTTTACCTCGATTTTATCGCCGTTATGCCATTCGCGGCGCACGGGGACAAATATGCCGGGCCTGGCCGGGGTTGCCACCGCCTCACCATTGACCTTGATCTCCAATCCCGGCAAAGCCCATCCCGGATAGCGAAAATTGAACGTAAACAATGCGGGTTCCGGGCTGGCCACGGTAAAGACCGTCCGGTCAGATTCGGGATAGCGGGTTTCTTGTTTCACGACAACGTGCTTGTCCTTCCATGTCAGTTCGGAAGGGATGAAAAGATTGACGAAGAGATTGTCGCCGGTGTGGAAATAGATGCTGTTGCCGTATTGCGCCTGGTTTTCCATGCCCGTGCCGACACAACACCAGAAGGAATTCGTCGGCGTGGAGTAGGTGCGAAAATGCCCGGGCTTGAGGGAGACGAAATAGGTGAACATTCCCGACCCCGGCTCCTGTGAGGCCAAGATTTGATTGTAGAGCGCCCGTTCATAATAGTCCGCATATTCGACATCCGGTTTCCAGGTAAATAGGTGGCGCGTCAATTTGAGCATGTTGTAGGTATTGCACGTTTCACAGGTCGCCGCGGTGAGGTGATGGGCGAGCTGGTCGGGCGGGTCAAAATGTTCGTCGTCACTGTCGCCGCCGATGGCGTAGGAGTGGTGGCGGACCACACAGTCCCAGAAGAAGGTGGCGGCGTCCCGTTCTTTTGCGTCACCGGTCAATTCGTAGATGCGCGCGGAGCCGGTAAGCTTCGGAATTTGCGTGTTGGCGTGCAGGCCGCCCAGCTCGTCCCGGCCCGCCTCCAGCGGAGCCATGATTCTGAAATGCGAGAATCGATTGGCAAGTTCAAGGTACTTCGTGTTCCCGGTAATTGCATAGACATCCGCCAGGACCTCGCGCATGCCGCCGTGTTCTTGTTCCAGCATGACCTGGAATTGTGTTTCATCCAGCGCCTGGGTGACCTCGACGGCCCAGTCCGACATGCGGACGAGCACCGTTTTGGCCTTTTCATTGCCGGTCAGTAAATAGGCGTCGCGCAATCCCGCAAACATCTTGTGCTGGACATACCAGGGCACCCGCGACTTGCGCAGCGCGTCGCCTTTGCCCCGGGCCAGCTCCGCGAAGGCTTCCTTGACCCCGGCCTGGGCGGTCAGCAGACCATTGGTCTGCTGGCACAGGGACAGTTCGTCAACGATGTAATCCACCCGTTCTTTGAACCGCGCATCGCCGGAGGCGCGGAATTGCAGGGAAAGAGCCGAGAGATAATGGCCCAGGCAGCGTCCGGCTCCCGAGTCCGGTGCCTCCCAGCCGCCGTAAGCTTGAGCCTTTGGTTCCAAACCCGCGTTTTTGCGGAAGTAACACAAGAAACGATCCGGCTCCAATGACAGGAGATACCGGCTGTTCAAATCCATCGCCTGTTTGAAAGGACCGTCCAGAAGCCGGACATCGTGCAGATCAAAACTCTGTACTGCGATTTGGACGGGTGCGGCAACGCCGCCGGAAAGAGAGAGCCCGGAAAAAAAACAACACGCGCTGACACGGGCGGCGGCTCGAAAGAGGGAGGCAGGAATCATGCGGTTCAGGTCGGGGGCGGGTCTCCACCGCAATAATTTATCCGCTTCAACAGAACAGATCCGTTTTATAGGCGCGCAACCGTTCCCTTCGCATCGCGCTCATGGCACTTGCAGGACGCGATAGAACCGCGCCGTGCCGGGCACGCCCGGATCAGACAGCACGAACGGCGAGGTCATCGGTGTGTTGGTGCTGATTGAAGTCCATTGCACCAGGTCGGTGCTGACCTGCAGCACGTAATTGGAGCCGGGAGGGCCGGCAAATGACATTTGGAAAATGCCATTGGTGAATCCGCCGGGCGAGTCGAAATAGATGTCTGGAAAGATCGTGAATTGCGCCGCGTCCGCCACGCTGTTGGTGTAACCGGGCGCCCAGGCGTTGATGTTGACAGTGGTGCTGTTGGTCAAAAGAATCGGCCCGGCGTAGCGGATCGAATTGGTCGTCGGCAGCGAGCCGTCCAGCGTGTAATACAGGGTATCATTGGTCGCCGCTTCCTCCGCGGTCACGCTGACCACCCCGGTGAAGATTCCGCCGGGCGGGGTCAGCGACGGCGGCGGCAGGGCCGGTATGCCGCCGAGACTGTTGATCCACGCCGCCATGACCGCGACGGCATTTGTGTCAACCAGGTTTCTGGCCAGCGGCGGCATTTTGATGGTCGGGTCCACGCTGTTCATGCGGTCGTAAAGGACCGACCGCCAGACATCCGACGGCGCAACCACCCGGGCGTGGTCGTAGCCCAGGGAAAAGGACGCCGCCGCGTTGATAAGGTTCTGATTGGTCAGGGGCGTGTCGTAACGGGCGTCGAAGGTGATGCCAGTGCCGCCCGGTTGATGGCACTGGGCACAATTGGCATCAAGATACGAACGGGCGCGCTCCACCAGCAAGGCGCCGGAGTTGGAGATGCTCCATAATTTCTCGTAGCTGGCGATGGCCGCCTCGTTGAAAGCGGGATTGAGCACGCCGAGGCGGTTCAAGGTGCGAAGCTGGTTGTCGGTGACGCCGGTGGCCGGATACGTGTTGGGGCCATTGAGCTGGCGCGAGTTTACACCCAAGACGTAACCGGCCACGGCCGTGTGGCAGGTCAGGCAATCGGCCGGACTGGGATAATACCAATTTTGAGTGAAAACTCCGGTTGCATTGGTGACCGGGATGGCTTCGGTCAGGCTGCCGGTGAGCAGATCGGCGTCGCTGTTGTCCGGACGCCATTTGTAAGTGACGCCATAAACCGCGCCATTGGTATCCCGCACCAGCAGCCGGGTTTCCAGCCGGCGCACGGGCACGCTGGGGTTGGTTTGATTAACCACGAGATCAAAATTTTTGACAAAGACCGTGCCGGACGGAAAAGTCCATTGACCGGTGGGAGCAAAGCCGATCTGTTGCGCCGGCAAAATGGGGCCGCCGTTGTTGGGCAGCGCCAGATAACGGCTTTTGACCGCGTTATCGGACCATAATGGCGTGTTGGGCACATAAGGAATCAATCCGCCGGCTGGAATGCGGTTGGGAGTATCAGCAAAGGCGCCTGTTTCCGAAAGCAACGGGGGGATGGCACCGTTGTAAGAACCCGGCATGTTTTGGTTCAAGAACGCCGCCAGCGTCGCATTGGTGGTCAGGCCATAGGGAAGTCCGCTGCCAGCAGTGACAGTGATGGCGACGGGGGCCGAAGTGCCGGTCAGTCCACTGCCATCGGTGGCAGTGGCGGTCAGGGTATAGTTGCCGGCGGCCAAACCGGTTGTCGTAAGGGAATACGGCGCATTGCTGACCGTCCCGAGGAAAACACCGTTGGCATAGAAACTGACCTGGGTGATGGGATTATAAGGGGCGTCCGCGTCGGCGCTTAACGAAACAGAAGCGGCAGCCGTGTAAGACGCGCCGCCAGCCGGCAAGGACAGGACAACGGTGGGAGGTGGATTGGTGACCGGATAAAGCTGGGTCTGCGGGATGATGGCATTTGGAGTGGAAAGGCTGCTCCAGAACAGTTGCGCCTGGGCGCCCCCGCCGTTTTGATAGTAATCCATCACGATGTTGTATCGTTGCTGGGCCAGCAAGGTGATG
Organism: Verrucomicrobiia bacterium; assembly: GCA_035570675.1. Taxonomy (GTDB): domain Bacteria; phylum Verrucomicrobiota; class Verrucomicrobiia; order Limisphaerales; family Pedosphaeraceae; genus DATMLG01. The sequence goes on from DATMLG010000042.1 coordinate 11,629, forward strand.
GTG
>DATMLG010000043.1:0-2786 GCA_035570675.1 Verrucomicrobiia bacterium
GCCGGCGACATCTCCAGCGTCTTTGACAAGACCGCCAAACGCGAACTGCTTTTCGCCCCCGCGCGGCTCGCCATTCAGACCGAGATCCCGTCCGACTGGCCCGCCTGGAACATGGATTGGAAGGACCGCATGAACCCGCCACGCGCCCACGTCGGCGGCCCGGCAAAAATCCACGTCGTTGAAAACGGCCCCGTCCGCGCTGCCGTCGAAGTGACCCGCGAGGCCGAGAACTCCATTTTCGTCCAGACGATTCGCCTCGCCGCGGGCGGCGCCGGCGACCGCCTCGAAGTCGCCAACAAGGTGGACTGGCAGGGCAAGATGAGCTGCCTCAAGGTGGAATTCCCGCTCACCGTCACCAACCAGATGGCGACCTACAATTGGGAACTCGGCAAAATCGAGCGTGGCAACAACAACCCGGCCAAATACGAGGTGCCAAGCCATCAATGGTTCGACCTCACCGACCGCTCCGGCGATTACGGCGTCTCCATTCTCACCGACTATAAATACGGCAGCGACAAGCCCGCCGACACGCTCCTTCGCCTCACCCTGCTCTATACTCCCGGCGTCTTGTCGCGTTGGTATGAGCAACGCTGGCAGGATTGGGGCCGCCACGAATTCACCTACGCCATTTATGGCCACCCGAACGGCTGGCGCCAGGGCAAATCGGACTGGCAGGCCCTGCGCCTCGGCCAGCCGCTGCTCGCCTTCAGCACCACGTCTCACGAGGGCAAGCTCGGCCGCAGCTTCAGCATTCTGCATCTTGATTCCGACCAAATCGCCGTCCGCGCGTTGAAACTCGCTGAGGACCGCGACCAGGCCATCATCCGCTTGCAGGAACTCAACGGCACCAACGCCAGCTCCGTCAACCTCACCACCGCCGCCGGCATCACCAGTGCCACGGAAGTGAACGGCGTTGAAACTCCCCTTCATCCGCTCGAAAAATCCGACGCCGCCCTGAAGCTGGACTTCACGCCCTACCAGATCCGCTCCCTCGCGCTCGACTTGAAATCTCCCGCGCATCTTACCCCGCCCGCATGCACACCGGTTGATCTTTCCTACGACCTCACCGCCTTCACACCTTCCGGCACCCAAACCACCGGCGGCTTTGACGATCAGGGCGGCACCATGCCTTCCGAAATGATTGGCGATACCGTCGTCTCCGAAGGCATCACCTTCAAAATCGGCTCGCGCAGTGCAGGACAAAAGAACGCCGTCACCTGCCACGGCCAGACCATCAACCTGCCGCCCGGCCCGCACAACCGCATTTACCTTCTCGCCGCCGCGACCGCTGATACCAAGGGCGACTTCAAAGTGGACAACCAAGCCGTCACGCTCGGCATCCAGAAATGGACCGGCTACATCGGCCAATGGGACAACCGCGCCTTCAAGGGTGACGTCTCCGAAATGGCCTACGTCGTGACCAATGAACTCGACCACATTGACAACGGCTACATCAAGCGCGACGCCCTCGGCTGGTTTTGCTCCCACCGCCATCTCTCCGACGGCTCCGACGGCATTTACCAATACAGCTACCTGTTCAAATACCGCCTCGACGCGTCCAATGATTCCAAGACCCTCACGCTGCCGGACAATCCCGCCATCCGCATCGTCGCTATTACCGTCGCTCAAAACGACAACGACTCCACCCTCCCGGTTCAGCCGCTCTATGACGACTTCACCGGCCGCCCGCCGGTGACGCTAAGAACCGACCCGTGAAGTTTTGGATCTAAAGCCGGGCCGCCACCACTTACTCAATATATCCCGCCTTCTGGTGCCCCTCCGGATTTGGAAATATCGCCATCGCGGTTTTCATCCGGCGATACCCGAGCTTCGTGTAAAACCCTTCCTTGCCCGGCACCGCAAACAGCAGCGCCGCCTCCGCCTTCGACCGGTCCGCCAGAAACTTCATGATCTGTTTCCCAATCCCCCGCCCTTGATACTCCGGCAAAACCACCACATCAAAAACCACCGTGTAGCGCACCCCGTCCGTAATCGCCCGCCCTGCCCCAATCAGTTCTTTTCCATCCCAAGCAAAGCACCGGATGGGGCTGTTCTGAAATACTTCACGCAATTTGCCGGGGTCACGCTTGCCCAGCGGCGCGCGCAGAAAAACCTCCGCCAGCCGTTCCCAGTTGAGGCCTTCCATTTCTTCGCTGAAATCAATGCTCATATTGCTTCAATCAATCATTTCCCGTCCAAACCATCGTTTTGCGAAAGGACCAATTAATCCTGTGAAAACTTACGGGCCAGTCTTGGTTGTCTCATGATAAGCCCGGCCGGATTTAAACAGTTCCAGCATCTGGTCATCTTGTGCTGCAACGTCGCTCTGCCCTTTTTCCAGGGCCACCGCCCGCGCTTTTTGCACGGCAGCAACGGCATCGTTGTAGCGGCCGGCTTCGGCGTAGGCGGCGGCCAGCGTGGTGATATACGCCGGCCGGCCATATTGAGTCATTTCGCAGGCGCGCTCGGCCCACTGCACCGCCTCGGCGCCGTTGCGGAGCCGGTCATCCGGACTCACGGCCAGCGCCCACGCGAGATGATTCATGGTGGTGGGTGAATTCGGATTGATTGCCAGGGCCCTGTGATAGTTTTCGATCGCTTCATCAAACCGGCCCTTCGCAGCGAGCGCGGATCCCAGGTTGTTGAATGCCTCGAAAAGATTTGGATTCAACTCGGTGGCCATGCGATAGCTTTCAATCGCTCCGTCCAACTGGCCCTTGACGACCAGCGCGACCCCCAGATGGTAGTACGAGTCCCAATATTTCGGATTTACTTTGATGGCGTTG
>DATMLG010000044.1:0-3898 GCA_035570675.1 Verrucomicrobiia bacterium
CAGAATCAACACCGGAATCTGCGCGGCGACGGCCTTGCGGATCAACGTTCGCGCGGGTTCGGTGTAGGTGTCGTGCGTCACAAGCAGGAGCGCGTCGGAAGGAATCTCAATATCCGCGCTGGACGGATTCAGAACAGTGACAGGAAACGGGCATCGCGCGCTCCAACTGCAATAAACTGAATGCCCCGGGTATGAAGTCATCAACACGACGCTCCGGCCGGAAGCCCGGCTCAGGAGTTCAGGAGCCGGGACAGATTCCTTTTCCGCGGCCAGCAACCACCACTCCGCCTCGTCCTGGCCGGAGGTGACGGGCACGTTCATTTTGCGCAAACGGCGGGGCGCATCCGGCAGTTTCATGCCACCGCCCGCAGTCTGGCGGTAAACATCCCGCAAATCGAAATAGTCCGCGCAAAGCCCGGCCAGCTTGGGAAAATCGAACACGTGAAAATGCCAGGGATTCGGGTCCTTGCCTGTTTCATCCACCCAAAGATTTGGCACGGAGCAAATGAACCTGCCGCCGGGCTTCAGCACACGGCGCACCTCCTTCAAAAACGTTGCCGGCTCGCGAAGATGCTCTACCGTTTCAAACGAAACCACGAGTTCCACGGAGGCATCCGCAAACGCGCTTAAATCACAAACGTCTCCCTTCTGAAACGAAAGGTTTGGAAGGTATGGGCAGAAATTCCGTTCGGCGTAGGGGATGGCGAAATCACCGGTGTCAATCCCGACCACTTTGACAGCGATATTAGCTTGGCCGAGAATGGCGCTGCCGTAACCCAAACCGCATGCGGCATCAATGACGAGGCCTTCCTTCGGCAAATATTCACGAGCCAGAATATAACGGGCCAGATGGGCGTCAGACCGGCGTCCCGGTTCGCGCAGCATGTCCATGTGCAGGTCGCGTTCGGCCTGCAACGAAGCGAGCGGATAGGCGGCCAGTGCGGCGGCGGGAATTTTTTCGAACAGGAGCGTGATCTGCCAGCTTTCATTTTCCAGCGTCTCGTAGGAAACGGCGAGCTGGCTCAACGGATGTTTGCGGAAACCGGCATTAAAGAATTGAAGCTCCCACCACGCGCGGTCATGAACACACAGGTGCCAGCGTCCATCGCGATCGGGCTTGGTGGCAAGCTGGATGAAGACGAAGCGTCGGGCGACGCGATGCAATTCCTTGAGCGCCGAGGGCACATCCGCTTCGGCTATGTGTTCAAGGCAGTCGGTGCTGGAAACAGTGTCGAAGGATTCCGCCGGAAACGGAAGCGAAAGAATGGAGCCCTGGTGAAAACGGCCCGGCAACTTGCGGTTACCCTCCTCCACCGGCCTTGAAGACGCATCCAGCCCGTGGGCGTCAACACCCCTGGCGGCGAGCGTGCTTACGAGCAAACCCATGCCGCAGCCGACATCCAGCAGGGAGCCCCGACCGCAAAGTTCCTCGATTTGTCGGGCGATTGCGTCCGGGTCTTCAAACGAATGACTTTGCCATCGATCCGGGCGCGACCAGTATTCGTCGTATTCCTGGGTGTAATTCATGGCCGGAAACCCTTTCCGTTTCGGTCATTGTTGGCATGTAAGGTGGCGTCCATTCCATCGCGGGCCGGGCCGCGTCACTGCAACAAATCGTAAACCGATTGTGGCGACAGATTGGCCTGCGCCAGAATGGTCGCATCGGGTTGCCCCAGAATCCCGGCGCGGAAGGAGGTCATGAAGGCATCGGCGGCATTTGAGTCCGCAAGGTCGTCGCTGGAATCTGTGGCGGTGGATGCGGCTGCATCCGGCAAATCGCTTTGGGACTCCACAGACTGCAGGATGGCGGGGATGATGGCTTCTGCTGCGGGAGTCGAAGACTTTGATTCAGAATTACGCCGGGCTTGAGAGCCCGAAAGAATGGCGGGATCGTTCTGAATGCCGGAGGCCGCGGGATCGTTGGAAATTTTTGAGGCTATGTTCATGACGGTTCTTATCCCCTGGTTTTTGGGGCAATGATCTTGCCGGGTTGCGATGGCGGGAGAATGGCAGACGCGCCGTTTTTGGTGGACAAGGTGGGGACATTTGCGGATTCGCCGGCGAGAGCCTCGCGATTGTTCCGTTGGATTTCCTCATACACCTCCTGGCGGTGGACCGGCACTTCAATCGGGGCATCAATCCCCAGTTTTACGATGTCGCCTTCGAGCCGGACAATTTTGACCGTGATGCGGCCGTCAATCACAATGCTTTCACCCAGTTTGCGCGAGAGAATGAGCATGGCGGGGGTGTTGCCGCGTCAGGACACGGGCAGCGGGTGGTTCACGTCAAATTTGGAGGCATTGTTCGGAATCACCTGCTTGGCGATGAGCGTATGGCGGTTGATCACGATTGGGCCCTTGAGGTTGATCGTGGGGACGCGATTGGGACGCAGGGTCACAATGTTCACCACCAGGGCGTCTTCGGGATCGTTCAGGCCGAGAAACCGGACGTCTTCGGAGGAGATATCCGGCTGATAGTCCGGCATGATTTGAAAGGGAGAGACCACGATAAAACGCTTGTCCGCGTTTTCAATCATTCGCAGCCACATGAAGGGCGCTTCCTGCGGCTGGGCGAGAAGAACGTATTTCTTGAACTGCTCAAATCCAAGAAGCCCGTCCGGGATCTGGATCACGTTTTCCCCGCTTATAGTCTGTATTTCCGGCTCAATCATTTCAGCGGTCTTCATAGTGTGATTTCTGGCAAGGCAAGTTGAGCAAAGGGTGTGCCACGGCGAAAAATGCCTCAATTCGGGCATTTTTTAATGAATTTCACCCCATCACCGGCAAAAACAGCAGGCTCAAACCTGCCGCCGGGCGATTATTGCCTGCCAGAAGCCGTCAATCTCCGGACGGCGCCGATGCTTCAGAGTCTGTGCCCGCATGCCGATGTTCAGGCAATCACCGACCGGCTCGCTGATTACAATAATTGCCGCGGCTGCCGCAAAAAATACGACGAGCCCTCCGCTGCCAATGGGCTTGATGTTTGGCGTGCGCGCGGGCATGTTGTCAAAAGTATCCGGGTTGTCATGCTGTCCGCGGACCAAACTGAATTTGCCCAGCCGTTGCTGGTGGGAATGGCCGATTATCTGGTGGTTCACAACCAGAACGCGATTCTCCGAACCAATCCGCTGGGCGCGTGCCTGGGCGTCAGCATTTTTGACCCGGCGGCAAAAGTCGCCGGAATTCTGCACAGCCTGCTGCCGGATTCTGGAATAGACGTGGCGCGGGCCGCGTCGCAGCCGGGAATGTTTCTCGATTCCGGACTGGCGGCGATGCTCTTGCAGGCGCGGGAACTGGGCGCGCGGCTGGAGAACCTGACGGTGTGTGTTGCCGGCGGCGCGCGGATACTCGACGAGACGAGCTATTTCAACATCGGCCACCGTAATTTTGAAGTGCTGACGAGATTGCTGAACGAACTTGGTCTCAAGCCGGGGGCGCAGGACGTCGGCGGATTATCGAATCGATCCATGCAATTGCGGGCCGCAACCGGTGAAGTGCGGCTGAAAATATCCGGCCAGCCAAAAATGAAAATTTTATGCAATCCATTGACGACTACATAAAATCCGTGCGCTACCTGCCGCCGGCGCCGCGCGTGGTGCCGGATTTGATGAAACTGCTCAACCAGACGGACGTGGACAGCAGCCGGATTGTCCGCATGATCTCGGTGGAACCCTCGCTCACCGCCAACGTCCTGCGTGTCTGCAACAGCGCCTACTTCGGCTCCGCCCTGCCCACCACCGATTTGCAGGAAGCCGTGACCCGGCTAGGTTTCCAGCAAGTTTACCGCCTGGTCGTCGCCGCGACGGGAGCGAAACTCCTGGCTGCGCCGCAAAAGGGCTACGGTTTGGATCCCGGCGAGCTTTGGAAACATTCAGTCGCCTCGGCTGTGGCTGCGCAGC
>DATMLG010000045.1:0-11844 GCA_035570675.1 Verrucomicrobiia bacterium
CGGGCCCTTGGCCTGCCAGTCGCGCGTGTGTTGTATGTAGGCGTCCTGCGTGTAGCGATAGGGCACGAGTCCGAAATCCTCGATCGTTCGGGCGAAAATGAGCTTGTTGATGAGGAGAATGATGGACTCGGCGGCCAGTTCCGGCGGCGACCACTTGACCTTGTCAAATTCGTTGAACCAAATTTTGAGGTCTTCAAAAAACTGCTGTTCAAGTTCAGGCTTTTCGGCCGTATCCTCCAGTCGGCGAATGGCATCCAGCACGCTTCGGGATGCCCGGCATTGCTCAAGAAAATCGGCAAACGGCAGCTTGTGGAAGGGCTTGTTCTCAAAGAAGAAATCGCGCGCACCGTATAACCACGCCGTGCGCAGGTCGGTCAAAACCAGATATTCGTTGTCGGTAAGATACTTTTTGACCTGGGGAACGTGATGCGCGGGGTTGGCGTCCTGGCGCCATAAACCATCTTGTCCGTCGCGTTTGAAAAGAGGTTTGAGTTCCAGCGGAATGGTCTGCCCCGTCGGCTCCGGCAGAATGAAATCCACAAAACCCTCGGCGAGACTCACTTGTCGTGTCGGCTGGAAACCGAGTACATCCTTGCAAAGCGCGGTAAAAAGGTCTTCCGCCGCAGTTTCGGGTTTCGCGCTGTTTTTTAAATCGAGAACATACTTTTCAATCGCGGCGTAGGGCGAAGGTTTCCGCAACTCCGACGCGAGCGGTAGAAACTCAATACGTTCCTGCTCGGTGAGGTCGCGGAGGGCGGCGAGTATGTCGTCAGGCTTCACGTGCGAATAGTTTGCCGAAACAAATCACGGATGGCAATTGCTTCATTGTGCCACTTCCCCCTTTGACACCCCGCCTTCCGTCAAATAATGTTCCATTACCCATGAACTCCAAAACATTCTTGCTCAGCCTCGTCGTCTTCGCTGTTCTGGCAAACTCCACCGTACACGCCGATGATTTGCCCACGCCGATGAAACTCCAGGCCGTGCCGTTCACTGCCGTGAAAATCACCGACGCCTTCTGGTCCGCGCGCCAGGAAACCAACCGCACCGCCAGCATTCCCGTCAGCCTCGACAACCTGGAAAAATCCGGCAACCTGGAAAACTTCCGCCTCGCCGCCCGTGGCGAGACCAACGGCTTTCGCGGCCCTGTGTTCATGGACTCGGATGTTTACAAAGCCATTGAAGCCGCCTCCTTTTCGCTCGCCACTCATCCCGATCCTGAACTGGAAGCCCGCCTGGACAGCATCATCCAACTGGTCACCGCCGCCCAGCAGCCGGATGGCTATCTCGATACCCATTACATTGTCAAGGAACCCGGCCGCCGTTGGACGAACCTGCGCGACTGCCATGAGCTCTATTGCGCCGGTCACCTCATTGAGGCCGCCGTCGCGCATTATCAGGCCACCGGCAAAACCAACTTCCTTGGCGTGGCCACCCGGCTGGCCGACCACATTGATTCCGTGTTTGGGCCGGACAAACGCCTCGGCTATCCCGGCCATCCGGAAATTGAACTGGCGCTTGTGAAACTCTGGCGTGTCACCGGCGAACAACGCTATTTCAATCTGGCGCAATTCTTCATCGAAAATCGTGGGCGCCATTACTTTGCCCAGGAACATCACACCCCGGCGGACAAATACGACGGCACCTACTGGATTGATGACGTGCCGATTTTCGATCAGGACAAAATCAAGGGCCACGCCGTGCGCGCGGCCTATTTGATGAGCGGCGCCACCGATGTCGCCGCGCAGACCGGCGACCCGCGCCTGCTCGCGATGCTCGACCGCGTCTGGCGCAATACCACCGAGAAAAACCTGTATCTCACCGGCGGCATCGGCCCCAGCTCGCGCAACGAAGGCTTCACCGTGGATTATGATTTGCCCAATCTCACCGCTTATCAGGAAACCTGCGCCACCGTCGCGCTCGCCCAATGGTCCAGCCGTATGGCGCTACTTTACGGCGATTCCAAATATGCCGACGTCGTCGAGCGAGGGCTTTACAACGGCCTGCTCGCGGGCGTTTCGCAGGACGGCAAACGATTTTTCTACGTCAACCCGCTGGAAAGCACCGGCAACCATCACCGCCAGGAATGGTTCGGCTGCGCGTGCTGCCCGCCGAATGCCGCGCGCACCATCGCCGCGCTCGGCGGCTACGCCTATGCGACCGGCTCCAATTCCCTGTGGGTGAATCTTTACGTGCAGGGCCAGGTGGAAACGCAGGTGAACGGCCACGCAGTGCAGCTTGATGTGATTACGGAATATCCCTGGGAGGGCAGGGTGGTCCTGAAGCCGCGGTTGAAAGCCACCACTGATTTTGAACTGCGCCTGCGCGTGCCCGGCTGGTGCGAGGGCGCAACCGTCAGCGTCAATGGCAAACCGGTTTCCGCGCCGCTGATTGAGCGTGGCTATTATGTGCTGTCGCGCCAATGGGAAACCGGCGACACCGTCGAACTGAACCTGGCCATGTCCATCCAGCGGGTTGCGGCCAATGAAAACGTCGCCGCGGATCGCGGGCTGCTCGCCATCCAGCGCGGCCCGATTGTTTATTGCCTCGAACAATGCGACCAGCGCGCGCCCGTCACCTCCCTGTCCCTGCCGATGGACGCGGACTTGCGAATCGAGAAAACCAAGCTGTTCGGCGGCATCACCGTGATTCGCGGCATCGGCGCCTCCACGGAAGCGCCCAACACCGGCCGCGCGCTTTATCTTCGTGCGACCGCGGTTCCCTCCAAACGCACTGAAATCACTGCCATTCCCTATTTCGCGTGGGACAATCGCCAGGCCGGTCCGATGAAAGTCTGGCTGCCGGTGTCACCTTAGTCGCGATACCCCAGCCTTTGCCCGTGTCAGAGCCGTTCGTGATTGACATTTCCTAATGCAAAGCTTAGTTAACAGTTGTTCAGCGGATGCGTAGTATGAACCCGACTCGGATAAAATTGATTTTGGTGTGGGCGCTTTTAGCCGCATTCTGCGTCGCGATGTGTTTTCACCATCGAATACTTGCCGTGCTTGTCTTTAACCCGGTGGCCTTGATAATCGGGTCGACTATTCCACGTCCCAAACCGTCGGTCACTGAACAACGCATAGGTTACGCATTCGCAGGGGTGTTAATTCTATTTTTGGTCTTGGCCCTCATTCACAGCTTTAACCCATTTCCCCACGTCGTCGTACTCTCAAGTGAGATTGTAGGAGCATTACTTTTATTGCCTTTTGCCGCATACACCGTTTATCGCGGCTATCGGATGTATAAGGATTCTGGTAACACTAACGCAGCCCACGTCGCCGGAACCAACGGCACATCAGGCTAAATCGGCCGGAAGGTGCTGCCTTTTGTCAGACTGCTCCTCGTGATTCACAGGCTTATCTCGTACCGTCTCACGGAGCCAATGCGTCTGCCTGCGGTATCACCCGGGTTCCGAGGCTGCGGCCACCGTTGGTCCTTGGATGCGCCTAATTCACCAACTGCAGCCGGAAAAAGAGCTGCGGTGAATTGCCGATGCCATTGGTGAGGGTCATCGTATTGCCCGTTCCCAGCACCGGGCTGCCCAACGGCGTCCAGGCCGGGTCCGAAAGATTGGTTTTGCATTCGAGCTGATAGCTCTGCCCTTGGGCCGTGGGCCATGCCAGGAACAGGTTGGTTCCTGAAAACTGGATGTCCAGCGGCACCGGGACCGGCGGGAGTGTGGTATTGGCCGAGAAACTGAAATTATCCATGCCCGGGCCCTGCGCTTTGCCGGTGGAATCCGTCATCTGCCATACCAGCCACAGGGCCGCGTCCGGCGGCCAGTTCGTAATGACCTGATTTGTCACGCTGAGGTTCGTCTGGTTGAGCGCCTGGGTGCCGTCCACCGCCACGCCCATTACATCTGCCGCGACCGTCGGAAATGTCACATTCAGCGCGGGCAACAACCCCGTCGCGCTCTTGGCAAAGCCATTCGTGCCCGTGAGATCAATGAAGTAATAAAATTGGAGCGTCTTGGGCAGGTTGGATTGACGCCATAGTTCTCCCGTGAACTGAACATTCATCCGGTTGAAGGTGTTCGTCGTCCCGTTGATGAACCGCACGCCAAACGCTGTGCCCTTCGTCGAGCTCGTCGCCAGCAGGCCCAGCGCGCGATTGGAACTGTTCGGCAAACCAAAACTGATGTCGCCGCCCGTGGTCTGGTCGCCGTCGGTCGCGCCGAATTGCGCCGCCGAAACCCCGGAGCCGTACCATCCGGCCATGGCCGAAATTCCCAACCCGCCGGTTTTGCCGGTGCTGCTGACCGGAAACGCGAAGTCATAGGGATTGGCCAGTGAATAAGTGATTCCGTTGATGGTCACGGAATTGTCCGCGTTCACGGAGGCCGCCCCGGGATCCGGCAGCGAATCAAAGTTCTGCGTGTAAACCGAACCCGCCGCCGTGTAGTCAATGAACGAGGGCGGCGGCGTGGCGGTTCCATTGTTGGCCGCGCCGGGTGTCGCCTGGAAAAATTCCTGGCGGCTGAAGCTTTGCCCGTCGGGGAACGATCCGTAGGAATCGTTGGGCCTGATGTCTTGGTAGTCAATGTAGTCAAGCACCTGCTGTTGTCCGTTCGTGGCGAGCCGCGTCAACGCCAGCGAGCCGGTGCCGCTCGGCAGCACAAAACTCGTGTGCAATTCGTTGAGCGTCGAAAGATTCGTCTGGCCGTCCGCGAAGATCACCTCGAACTGGCCGGCGTTGATGACCGCATTGCTGGGAAACGCCCATTGCAGGAGATTCGCATAATTATCCGCCAGATAAAGTCCGCCCAACGAAATGACATTGCTGCCCGGATTGTAAAGCTCCAGCCAGCCGGTGTGCTGGCCGGCGCGGTTGGTGATTCCGTTGAGGTTGTCGGCCTGCAATTCGTTCAGCCAGAGCGATGGGAAGGGCGTCAGCGACGCGGCGGTGCTGTTCAATGCGTCCGGCGTGGCGGTAAACGGTGTGACCAGCCAGTTGCCCGGCCGCCAGTTGTCCTGGAGCGGGTCAATCAGTTGCAATGAAGCGCCGGTGCCGCTGGCATTCGTCGGCCAGGGCGGCACGCTGTCGTACTTCACTTCCGTCACCATCAAATTGCTGCCGCCGCCGCTGCCGGGCTGCACCAGTGAAAGCAACTGCCCCGGTTGCAAGGTCCCGCTGAACGTATCGAACACCGGATACGTTGCGCCGTAGGCTGCCGCGAAGGCCACGCCGTTTGCCGCCAGAACCAGATAGCTGCTTGGCGCGATGGTGGATCCGCCGGGGAACGTGTATGACAATCCCGGCACCTGCCAGCCCGAAAGGTCGAATGTCGCGGTGGTGGAATTGTTGCGCAGCTCGATAAATTGCGCGTTGGGCGCCGGCGGATCGTACATGATTTCGTTGAACACCACCCGGCCCACCGGCGAGGGATTGGTTCCATTGTAGGTTACGTTGACATTGGCGCTGTCGCCGGGAATCGGCTGCCCATTTTTGTCCACCCCGATCACGCTAAAATTGTTTGTCCCGCCGGCCAGCGGAACGGTCACGGTCCAGGTCGTCAAGCCCGTCCACGTGAGTGGATATGCCACGCCATTGATCCAGACAGCGTCCACGTTTACGGGAGCCACACCGGACAAATTCACCACGTTATTGTTGATAGGCGTGCCGGGGTTGACCGTAAAGCTGGCGGCGTTGACCGCGGCCAGTTGTGCGGAAATGCTGCTCGCCGCCGATGCCAGCCAGGGCTCGATGTTCGCGGTGGGGTTTTCCACGCTGCTGAAGCCGTTGGCGACGAAAGTATTGTATTTTGCGGAAAGCAGCGGCGCGCTGTTCGCGGGGTTGAGCGGGCCGTTGACCAGTTCCTGCAACGCCCGCCAGTACATCCGCCGGAACTCCGGCGTGTTGTAGATGTCCGTCATGAAAGGATCCGACCCGTCGATCGTAAACAGATTCTGTCCCGGCTGCCAGGAGAGGCTGGAGCTGCCGCCGCCCCCGAGAACGATGTTAAAGTCCCACATCAACAGCGTGTATTTGGTCCCCAGGGCGCCAATGTAGCCGTAAAGATTTTGTCCGTTCTGCGCGCCAAACGAGTCCCAGTTGCCCGCGGCATGATTGGCGGCGAACACCCGCATCCAGTTTTCCATGTTCGCGATGTTCTCCAGGTTGGCCACATAATTGGTCGAGCCGTAGGAATTCGCCGCATTAACCAGTGAAAAAACGTTCGTGAAATCATTGTCCGAATCCGGCGTCCGGCGGATTTCAAAGTTGTAGCGATAACGCGCCGTTTTTTCCGCGCCGCCCGTGGTCGTGTAACTGTTGAGCGTGCACCAGGCTTGGTTGTCGAAGTTCATGCTTTCGCCCGAAAGCGCCGGGGCGAATTCAAACCATGGTTGCATTTTATACAGAAACCCGCCGGTATCGTTGGGGAAATGTTCCTTCACATCGTCGCTGTCCGGCGTTTGCGTGTCTTCCATCAGCGTGCCGCGGCGGTTCCCGTTGACATAAACCGCGACATACCGGCGGTTCAACCACGGCACGCCCAGCGCCCGCAAGAAGGTGTTCGCGAGTTGTTCGCGCTGCAGACTGGCATCATCACCGGGACCGTTGCCGGGCTGATGAATCTTGTTGAACGAGGTCGCCCCCAGAAACTGGTCGTCGTCGTTGAAAATCCATTTGTAATGGCAGAGCGCGCCGGCGGGCGTGTCATAAATCTGATGATAGGGGCTGCCGGCGAAATGCCCCTGCATATTGTAAATCACGCGGTTGCCGTTGACGAAAGTGCAGTCGTTGCCTTCGTTGCTCATGTCGCCCAGGCTGGCCCAGCGCGTCGAATTGGTTTGCGTGATCCACAAATGGTAGACGCCAAAGCTTCCGCCCGGATTGCCGTCGCCAAACATCACCACGCATTCGCGCGCCGGTTCATTGTTCTGCGGGCGCAAGGCGGGGAAAATTGTCGCGGCGCCGGAATTGTCCGTGGCCGAGATGTAAAACGCCACGATCTTGTTCGCCGCCTGGCCCGGAATCGTCGCGCTGAAAACACCGTCGCGGGGGACCGCGTCGCCGCCGGTGCCGTCGTCCTTCATCGTCACCGTCGTATAATTCGTTGCCGGATCCAGCCGGTAATGCAGCGTGAGATTCTGCACGCCGTCCGGATCGCTTACGTTGGCCGTCACCACCACCGGCTGGCCGGCGGCCGGCAGCGGGGGGTTGTGCGTCACGTTGTAAATCGCCGGCCCGGCATTGGTGATGTACGCGCTGTTGGGCAGGCCCGGGCTGCCGAGGTTGTTCGGGACGGGCATCGCCCCGGCGGCTTCGAGCCAGTAGCCGTTCAACCGCAACAGCGCTTCCGGCCAGCCGTGCAGCCAGCGCGCTTCAAAACTGAGGGTCACGGTTTGTCCCGCCCCCAATGAATTCGCGCTGAGCGTGGCCTGGCAGGAATCGTCCCCCGTCCAGACCTTGTCGCTCGAACGCATGTGCAGCGAGTGCGAGCTGTTGAAACCGGTGTTTTCCAGGCTGGAACGGGTGTGATCCCCCTGCAAACTCCAATTGCTCAAATTACCGCCTTCAAAGGTGGAATTGGGTATGAGATTGACCCCGCTGGCTCCCTTCACCACGACATTGTCCACCAGGCATTCGCCGACGTCCAAAAGCCCGAGCTGCGCGTGCAATATCCCTGATTCATAATTTGCCCCGTTGTCGAGCACGCCCGTGGTTTGAATGTTTGTCCAGACGGATTTGGAGGTCTCGTCGCTGTCCGCCCAGTTGGCCGCCAGCCGGTGATTGGAATGGGGATCAATCAACTCAAGGCTGCTGCCGCCACCGCCCGACCACTGCCCCCACCGGCCCCCGGTCCCGTAGGTCACTTCGTCCTCCTCCACAAAAATCGTGGTCGTTCCGTTCAGCGTTTCGGGCTGCGCCAGGCTCAGCAACTCGCCGTTGTGCGATAATTTGCCGCTGTAATTGCCCACCGTGTTGCCGCTGTTCAGGTTCGTGTACTTGGCCAACAAGTTGGTCATGTTCCGCGCCACAACCAGGTAACCGTTCGGTGCAATCGTGGCGCTCGGAAAAGTGAAGGTGACGCCGGACGTGAACTGCCAGCCCGCCAGGTTGATGGTGTTGGTTCCCTTGTTGAAAAGCTCGATGTACTGGTCGTCATCGCTGCCGCTGATCGGATCATACATCAATTCATTGATGACAATGTCCCCGATCAAAATCGCGCTGTTGTTCGTGCCGGGCGTGCTGGCGGTGAAGGCGTAAAAATCATTCGCCCCGTCCGGCCAGCGGCCATACGACACACCGTCCGCCTGTGCCCCGAATTGCACCGCATCCAAAATGCGGCTGCCGTCCGGTTGGATGAAGTACAGCGTCTCACCCGCGCCGTTCATCGTGAAACCGGTCTGGGCCTGCGTAAACGAAACGAAACCTGCCGGGCCGATGACCGTGGGGGAGGGGATGACAAACTTATTGGTGGTCGTGTCGTCCGTCAATATGCAGCCCGACACGTCCACGCTGTTCGTGCTGTGATTGTAGAGTTCGATGAACTGAGGCACGTTCGGGTTTTCCGAGTGCGGCAGGATTTCATTGATGACCACGTTGCGCAAGGGGCCCGGAGTGAACATGTCCACCTGGCCTGGAGAACCGCCCATGACATCGCTGATGCCCCATGCGCGCGGGTCGCCTTCGCCATAAGTCGGATTGGCCAGGATGATGGAATGTCCGGTGCCATCGGCGGCCACGGGCCACGGAAACGTCGCCGTGTAAGGTACCGTGAGCAGTAAATTGGTCTGTTCGTCAAGCAGCTCCAGCGTCTCGGATTTCTTCAAGCTGCCGACGTAAGGCCCCATGACATTGTTGATTCCATAGACGCTTTCGATGTCCGCCGGGGCGGCCGCCACCACGAGATAACCGCCGCCGGGGATCTGGGTTCCCGCCGGGAAGGTATAATTCATGTCCGCACAGGTGATTTCATAACCGCTGATGTCCTGAAACCACGGATTCGAATTATAGAGTTCGAGGAATTCCAGGTTCTTCCCGTCTGTTCGCGGCGCGGGCTTGTACATGATCTCCGAAAACACAATCGGCGTCTTTCGGCTGCTCGGCCCGATCAAATCATGCGGATTGACCTGCGCGCCCGTGACGCCATTTGTCACCGGGGTAAAGTCGCGGAATTGCGCCGTGGTGAGCTGGCTCGTGTTGTGACTGCTCACCGAGAAACCAAGATAAACCTGGTTCGGCATGGAAATGGTGTCGCTGCCCAGTTCCGTCCATGTCTGCCCGTCAAACCCCGCATAGCCGGTGAACGTGTTGCCGACGCGTTGAAGACGCAGCCATGTGTTCGGATAGTTCACCGGGAAATCACCCGCCGTGCCGGCGGCGCTGCCCGCCGGATCGCGCCACTCAAAGAAGCAGCCATTCATGGACGGCGTGGCAATGGAAGCGGCAAAACGGCCGTTGCTGGTCAAATCCTCGCGCGCCATCAGACCCGCCTTGGCGAATACATCCGTCAACCCCAGGTCGGCCACCCGCACACACACGTCAAAATTACCGGAGGCGATCTGATACGAAAAATTCCCCTGATCGTTCGTGCCCCCGGTGTCGCTGCCCATCGCCGTCACGTTGATGCCGTTGCCGGCAACCGTCACAGTCGAGAGCACCGGCGGATTCCCAAGGTCCTTTGACGTATAAGGCAGCGCCTGAAAATTGACCACAGTGTTGATCGCGATTGTGTCGGGGAGGTTCACGCGGTCCCGCACGCCGTTGATGACGATCGAATAATTGGAGCCATAGACCAGCGGTGCCGTGGTCAGGACCACCGTCACATTATCCGCATTCAGCACAGCCCCGGTGACCGCCAGTCCGTTGGTGAAAACATAATTGGCGGTATTTGTCGCGCTGGCGGCCTCGACGGGCTTGGAATAAATGACCTGCACATTGGTTGCGCCGCTGTTGACTGCCTCCTCCACCACGAACGGATCCGGCGTCGTCGGCACCAGCATCAGGAAGTTGACATTTACTTCCGGCTGGCCGCCCACCGGTGTTCCGGCCAGTTGCAACGTCGCCTGGGTGCCGTCAAAACGCACCTTGATTGGATTGCCGTTGGCATCGGTCATGGGCGACCAGCCCCAGGTCTGCCAGCCGCCGGTGGGCGCGATGAGAAATGTGCCGAGAACGGCGGAAGTCTGCGCGCTCGTGCCATAACCGCTCGTCAGTCGCGAAAGCACGGCTTCCGTGCTGCCAGACCCCTCGGCGAACCGACCCCAGACATAATAAGTTCCCGCCGGATAATGACGCGTATAGTTGACCCACGAGCCGGTGCCAAAAAATCCGATGTTGTAGTCGGTCCCGCCGCTGAATTGCGGGCGTTGGCCGTCGCCCGCCAAGGTTGTGGACGGTGCGGGCGAATTGGGCCGGTACAGGAAGGGATTGGCGTTGGTGTCCGATTGAAAATTGTCCACCCCGGCTATGGATGCCCGTCCCGCGTAGGCATCCGCCGGAGGGTTGTCAAAATATTGGCCGCCGTTGTAGTCATAATCTTCCGCCTCGAACTGGTAATTGGTGGCCGAAAAATCATTGAAACTGACCGTGGTCGAGGCCTTCTGGCCGTTGCCGCCCGTGACGGTGATGACGGCGGTGTGGTTGGTGTTCACCGCCACCGGGCAGGTCACCTGCCAGTTCGTGAGCGAACCGCTGAAGCTGAGCAAACCGGACACGTTCACCCCGTCCAGCATCACCACGATGCTGTTCGTCGCCAGCCCGGCGGAACTGCTGGCCGTGAAACTGAATTGATTGGTAAATTGGAAAAAGCTGGAACCGTCCGGATAAAGATTGGTGATGACCGGCACGGTAAGGTTGGCGGGCATCAACAAATAGAAATTCGCGTTGTAACTGCCATTGTCCGTCGTCACCCGTAATGTCTCGACCGATCCCCCGGTGAATTGAACGAGATTGCCATTGGCGTCCAGCACGAGCACCCACGTGTAAACTTGCCAGTTGCCGGTGTCAGGAGCCGAAAATGTCCCCAATGGCGTGGTGCTTTGACTGCTGGTGCCGCGTCCATTCGTCACGAGGGACAGATTTGCCGCGTCCGACGTGGCGCCATTGGGATTGGAGATGCGAACATAGATATTGTAGACGCCGGCGGGATAATTCCTGGTGTAATTGGCCCAGTTTCCGCCGGTGGACCAGCCCGCATCATAGTCGGTTTTGCCGGTTCCGTTGTAGGCCGCGCGCGGTTGGTCGCCGTTTGGCTCGGTGTTCAATCCGTTGGTGCGGCTGTAGCTGTTGGCGCCGCCGGCAAAATTTCCGTTGTAAGCATCCACGCCGCTGGTCGCGGGCAGGCCAAAGTAGGCGTCGGTCTGCGGATTATTAATAAACTGGCCGCCGCTATAATCGAAATCTTCCGCCTCGAAAGTGTAGGCGGGATTGATGGTGTCAAAAGACACGGTGAGGTTGGTGGTGTTTTCATTTGCATCGGTCACCTGAATGACCGCGGTATAAACCATGTTGCTCGTCAGCGGAGTGCTCACGTTCTCGCTGCTGGCCGTGCCCGTGACGGTCAACCCATTGGCGCTCGTCAAGGTTGTCGTATAGGTTGTCCCCGGCAGGGTGGTGCCGGTCAACTGCACCGTGATGGCGCTGGGCGCAATGCCCAGGGAAGAACTGGCCGTGAAATTCAGCGTCGCAGAGGATTGGAACTGGAGCGCGCCGTTCGGATAAACATTGCTGATGACCGGCAACGCCTGCGCTCGCGCCGATTCACCGCCATATGAAATGCTGAATACGGTCAGAACCAACGCAATGATATCCTTGAATTTGATGGGACTCGTTTTGGCTTTCATTCCTTGATGGGCTTTACGACACAAATGGCATCTGGCTTTCTTCTATCCC
>DATMLG010000046.1:0-2955 GCA_035570675.1 Verrucomicrobiia bacterium
GCAGGGACAAAAGATGGAGGCGCGCGTTTTCGACGGCGAGGAGCAGGGCGGGATCCGGGTGGTCGGGCAGCGCGGCGAAGGCGGCTTTCTGGCAAGCCGCGATGGCTTCCTGCGGCCGGTTTAGCCGGGCGAGGCAACGACTTTGGCCGACGAGGGCGGAGATGGCGACGTGCGGGTCGGTGTCGGCGGCCGAGTGTTGGTAGAGCTCGGCCGCCTCGGCATACTGCCCGTTGGCAAATTCGCGCTGCCAGGCTTCAGCCAAGGGACTTTCCGCCGGGGCGCCGCTCTCCGCCGGATCAGCCGATTGCGGGTACGCGAGGGCGCCGTCCGCCTGCCACATGACCACGCCTTGAAAATTCTCCTCGAGCACCAGCCGCCGGAAGAGGGCGTATGGATTTGAAGTGGATTGACTTTTATCGAGGCTGGCAAGGCGGGCCGCGCAAGCGGATTTGGTGGCGGCGGTGGCATCGTCCAGCTTGTCCTGGTAAAGGGAAGCGAGTTTCTGTTGGACGACGAGCCGTTCATTGGCGATGACCCGGCTCATGAACCAGAGCAGGCTGACCGTGGGCAGGAGCACCGCCACCGCGAGCAGGACCGCCCACTGCAACTGATTACGCCGGGTGATGAAGCCGCCGCCGTATTTCAAAGATTGTTCCTCTATTGACCGGTGGCAAGACCCTTGATCTCGCCCTCGGACAGAGCGTAGTCATAGACGCGCACGTCGTCAATCAGGCCGTCGAAGCCGCGGCCCGTTCGCTCGGCGTTTTCACCGATGAAGACGTCGGAGTCATTTCGGGAAATTCCCTTGCTCCAGGGTTGGGCGGAATTCAATACGCCATCAATATACAGGCGCTGGTATTTCCCGTCGTAAACGGCGGCGAGGTGATGCCATTGGTTCAAGGTCAATTCGGTTGCCGTAGTGACCCCGTCCGTGCGATCGTAGTGATTTACGGAGAAGTGGATTTTCGGGTCCTTGCCGGCCGTGGACAATCTCCAGGCGCTGTCGCCCTTGGTGATGATGGCCATCCATTCGGAGGGGACGGAGTGAATGTTCACCCAGGTGGCGATGGTGAGTTCGCCGCCAAAGTCGAAGGCGGACTTGTCGGCAATTTTGACGTAACTCCCGGTGCCATCGAGAGCGACGGCACCGCCGATCCTGCCCTGGCCCCAATGGGCGTGGCCAATCAGGGTGCCGTCGTGGTTCCCCCCGCTGCTGTCCCTGGCGCTGGTGCCCTGGGTTTCATCAAATTTCCACCAGCCGACGAGACCGGCGAGTTCGGCGTTTCCGAATGCGCGGGGGTTTTCCCAGGCTTCGTCGTGCTCATCATGCCAGGAGATTTTGGCGTCGCGTTTTCCATTTCCCTGGTTGTCGTTGACCTGCACATCCAGGCCGATTTTTGCGCTGGCGGAGGGCCTGGTCCCCAGTGTGGACCAGGGGAATGCGATTTCGAGGCGATAGCCCTTGTCCGTGGTAACCATGGCGTATTGAACGCCGTTGGTCTGATGGTGTTTGGACTCATTCATCGCCGGAGCGGTTTTGTCCCAGGAGAAAAGGTATTGGTAATCGGCATCGCCATAATCGGGGGACTTGCCGTTGGTGGCGTCGAGATAGACCTCGACGCTGTCGCTTTGCCACGGATCCAACCCGGGGTCATGGTGGAGGGTGCTGTCGGTCACATCCACGAGGAGGTAGAGGTTGTTTGCATCCCACAGGCCGCGGTATTCAGCGGTGGCGTGATTGCCGGAGGGCGATTCAATGAGGACATTCTCCAGCTTGAATGAATGGGCGGAGTTCCAGACATCGTCCATGCTGCCGTCGATGACCGGCGGCCGGACGGCGGGGCTGATGGTGGCGGCGGCCTGCTGGCGCAGGTTGCGGGCTTCCGCCACGGAGCGGGCCTGGCTGCGGAGGCGGGTGATTTGCGTAACCGGGCCGAGAATCTCGTTGAGCGGAGGAATTCCGACGACGTCCGCGTTGAATGCGAATGAATCGGGCTGTTCATCTGTAAGAACCTGCAACGTGGTTGAGTCCGCGGCGCGGGCGAGTTGGGCGAAGCTGTCGTTCAGTTGCTTGATCTGTTCCTCGTTGAGGGATTTGACATTCACCTGGGGGCCGAGGAGGCGCAGAGCGCCGCCGGCGTTGACCAGGAGCAGCTTGCTGGTGGTGGGGGTGATTTGATCGACGGCCTCGCGCAGGGTGCCCGAGTCGCAAATGGACGTGTGTTGTTTGATGGCGGCGGTGGCGTCGTCGATGATCTGGCGATTGAGGGAAAGCAGCGTGATGCCGTTGGCCTGTTCCAGATAGCAGTAGAGGTCCTCAACGCCGTTGACCCTGATTCTATGGCGGCCGGGCGTGGCATCAATCTCGCCTCCGGACCAGGCGCCCAGGACGGTATCGAGAAGCTGGCGCGTCTGGGCGGGGTTGCGGCTGGTGATGGCAAGACCGAGCCGGCCGAACATGGCCTGTGGCGAAGGCGGGAGGGCCTCCCCGCCCGGGGGTGGCATTACGAAGAGCGTAATCTGCTGGAGATTCGCGAAAATTTCCCGCCCGAGGTCGAGGCCGGTGAGCTGATAGATTTGGGACCGAACTTTTTCTGTTTGGGTCGCGTCGGTCGGGCTAAGGGAAAAGCTCGCGACGGCGATGGCCCCGGCCGGCACCGCCTGGAGCGCGGCCTTGCTGATGTTGGGCGTGCGAATGAGATCGTACGCGAGACAGCCATGTCCCTCCTTGAATTGAAGGCCGGCCTGCAGCCCCAGGCGGTTGGATTCGATGGATTCGGTCAGGATAAGATCATCAATGTTGGTGAAATCAAGGAAGGCGTTGGCCCTGAGGATTTCCGGGGGCTGGCCGCCGGGAGGAAGCATTTTTAACAATTGCGCATAGACCTCGCCCACGTTGGCCCAGATGGTCTGGGCATTTTTCTGTCTCTGGCTCTTGCTGATTTTCTGAAAGGA
>DATMLG010000047.1:0-3030 GCA_035570675.1 Verrucomicrobiia bacterium
GACAGGCTGGGGCAGCTCACCGTCACGAACGCGCTTTCCCGTTGCGGGCTGTTTTCGTGAATCGCCCGTCCCAGCACGGTCTTGCCTGTGCCGCTTTCGCCGGTGAGCATGATCGTCGCGGGCGTGCCGGCCGCCTTGAGCGCCAGCTCGAACACCTTCTTCATCGCCGGTGCCACCGTCGTCAGGTCCGTCGTCGGCGAATCCACTGAAAGCCGGAACTCCAGGTCTGCCAGGCGGCCTTCCAGCTTCCGCCGCCGCACAATCTTGCTCAGCACCTGCCGGATTTGTTCCGGGGTGAACGGCTTGCCAATGTAATCCACCGCCCCCGCGCGCATCGCCTCCACGGCGTTTTCAATGGAGGCGTATGCGGTGAAGACCACGACATCCAGGTTGGGATTGATCTTCAGCAGCTTGGGCAGCAGTTCCAGCCCGTTTTCCACGCCCAGCTTCAAATCAAGAAAAGCCACGTCGAAGTGTGCGGATTCGAGGAGGCTCAACGCCGAGGTCCCTTCCTCGGCCTCGGACGTCTCATGGCCCATGCCTTCCAGGGCCATCACCGTGGTTTTCCGGATGTTTGCTTCGTCATCAATCACCAGCACTCGCATATATTTTTAATCCCTTCAACCCGCCCTCGGCTGCTGTCCGCCGCCCGGCAAACTTCCCAGCACCTGCCGGATCTGCTCCAGTGTGAACGGTTTCGCCATGAATCCCGCCGCCCCGGCCAGCTTCGCCGCGCTCGCGCTTTCCGGCGATGCCCCGGCGCTGAATACTATCACATCCAGGCCCGGCCGGCTCTCCAACAGTTTTGGCAGCAATTCCATTCCGTTTTCGTCCTGCAATCTCAAATCCAGAAACGCCGCGTCAAATTCCGCCGCCGCCAGTTGACGCAGGGCGTCATTCCCGTCCTCCGCCACCGCCGTCTCGTGGCCCATTCCTTCCAGCGCCACCGCGGTAATTTTACGGATGTTCGCTTCGTCGTCTATGATCAGCACTCGCATAGGTTCGTCCATTCACCCACGGGCCGCTATTTCACGACCACTTAAGTTAACTCTAAAACTCATTTTGTAAATCCGTAGAACATCAGGCCGCGGTTGTATGAATTCTGCCGCGCCATCCCTAAAATATCCCGGCCCTAGGCCATTGGCCCGGGCCGGATCGGCCCCCGAATTACACATCCGGTGCCGCGCAGACCGTCACGCCGCTCCGAACAGGTCCCGGTCTCATGCCGGTCGATCCGGGCCACGCCATTCCCAAAAATCACCCCGTCCCGTATCTCGATACACGCGGCTTCATCCACCTGCCATTCGCGGCAGGGCAGGGTGTAAACCCGGGATCCAGCCGCTTTGTTTTCAATTTTTGCCTGTTGCATCAAACGCGTTTCGATTCAAACCGAACCAAAGCGGCTTCCATGCCATGAAATATCACTTTTGCAACACCCTCGTAATCAGTGCATTGAGAAAAGCATTTGCCAGCACGTCGCACATCTCATGCAATTTGCAATGCGGCCCAATTTCCGGGCAGTGCATTTTGCCGAAACCGGCATCCGTAGAATTACGACTCCCGGATGACCGCCTTCAGGCTGCTCTTGAACTGTTCCACCAGTTTCTCGTGCGCCGCGTTGACTTCCGCGTCCGTCAACGTCCGTTCCCCGCTCCGATACGTGAACGCATAAGCCATGCTCTTGCTTCCCTCCGGCACATTCTTGCCCCGAAACACGTCAAACAACTCCACGCGCTCCAGATTTTGCGGCTTCGCGCTCTTCACGGCATTCAACACCGCCTCATGTGTGGTCGCCTCCGGCACCAGCATCGCCACGTCACGCCCGATTGCAGGAAACGCCGGCAGCGGCTTGAAGGTTTTCATCGCCGCGTTTCGCCGCGCGAGCGACAGCACCGTGTCCAGGTTCAATTCCGCCAGCAACACCGCATCGCGCAAATCATTTTCCTTCGCCACCGCCGGCGACAACTGCCCAAACTCGCCCAACGTGTTTTTGCCCAGGTGAATCGTCGCCGATTCCAGGAACATCGCCGTGCTTTCCGAACGCCTCGCAAAACTAATTCCGCGCAACCCAAGCTGTTCCAAAAATCCTTCCAGCACGCCCTTCAAATCAAAGACATCGCACTTCACGTCGCGTTCGCCGCCCGACCAGAACGGCAGATTCCGCAAACCCGTCATCGCCAGCGCCAGCCGCCGCTCCTCGCGAACTGCTCCCTCCGCCTGGACAAATACCCGCCCGATTTCAAACAGCGCCGCGTCGTTGTTCTTCCTGCTCACATTGTGCCGCAGCGAATCCACCAACCCCGGCAGCAACGACGGCCGCAGCACATCCATGTCCGAGCTCAACGGATTGGCCAGCGCAATCAATTCTCCGTTCTGCCCTTTGCACTTTGTTTTGGAAATCAGCGTCTGTCCCTGCGCCTCGTCCAAACCCAGTCCCGTCAGGATGTCCCGCGCGCGCGCCAACTGGTCGAATAATTCGTCAAATTCATTCGCGCCCACCGCCGCCCGCGGCGCCGTGGACGGAATCTTGTCCACGCCGTGCATCCGCGCGATTTCCTCGATCAAATCCACCTCGCGCTTCAAATCCACGCGAAACGTCGGAATCCGGAACGTCGCCGGCTCCGGCGGCCCTTCTGCGTCCACCGGACGCGCCTTGCGCCCGGTCATTTTCAACCCGAGCTGGCCCAGGTAATATTCCATCCGCTCCGGGCGCAATTCGATGCCCAGCAATTCATTGGCCTTGTGATGGCGCAGCGTGATTTCCTTCGGTTCCACCGGCTTCGGATACGCATCCACCACGCCCTCGGCAAGATGCCCGCCCGCCGTTTGCAAAATCAATTGCGCCGCCCTCCGGCTCGCCCAGTCGCAGATGCCGATGTCCCCGCCGCGCTCGAACCGGTACGACGCCTCGGTGCGCAGGTCCAGTTTCTTGGCCGTCGCGCGGATGTTCTGCGGCTTGAAATACGCGCTCTCGATCAGCACGTCCGCCGTCGCGTCGTTGATTTCCGTGTTCTGCCCGCCCATGACGCC
>DATMLG010000048.1:0-10530 GCA_035570675.1 Verrucomicrobiia bacterium
CAGGGTCACGGTCATTTCCGTCCACGGCGTGATGGCCGTTTCCGAACGGAATTCAACGCCGTTGCGATGGATGCGCACCTGCTCGGGCGGCAGGGACAAACGGGTCTCGCGGGCCTGGACGCTTACCGAAGGGAAAATGGACACCGACTCGACTTTTCTCGCGCTCATAATATTAGAATATATGATAAAACTCCCGTCCCGTCAAATCGCTTTACCACTCGATTACCGCCGCCCCCCAGGTCAATCCCGCCCCAAAAACAATCATCAAAATCAGGTCCCCGCGCTGAATCCGCTTCGTCTCGACCACTTCGTCCAAGGCGATGGCCACGGACGCCGCGGAGGTGTTTCCGTACTTGTCCAGATTCACGAAAACCTGCTCCGGCTTGGCCCCCAGCCTTTCGCTGACCGCGTCAATGATGCGCCGGTTGGCCTGGTGCGGAATGATGCACTTGATCTGGCTGATGTCTATTTCGCACCGGCGAAGCGACTCCTGCGCCGCCGTGTTCATCGCCTGAACCGCGTTCTTGAAGGTTTCCTTCCCGTCCATCCTCAAAAAATGCAGGCCCGCCGCCACGGACTCCGCGCTTGCCGGACACCGGCTCCCGCCGCCCGGCATCGAAAGCAGATCGGCCTTCTGCCCGTCCGACCCCATGCACGCCGTCAGCAATCCGTGCGAGTTCGGGCGGTTCTGTAAAATTGCCGCGCCCGCGCCGTCGCCAAAAAGCACGCACGTGTTGCGGTCCGTCCAATCAACGATCGAGGAAAGTTTCTCCGCGCCGATCACCAGTACCGTGTTGTAGGTGCGGGACATGATGAATTGCTGGCCAATCTCCAGCGCAAAAATGAAGCCGGAACAGGCGGCCTCGATGTCGAACGCCGCCGCGCGATAGGCGTTGATCTTCTGCTGGACGATGCACGCGGTGGAGGGAAACGGCATGTCCGGCGTGATGGTCGCAACGATGATCAGGTCTATTTCTTCCGCCTTCACCCCCGCCTTGCGCATCGCCCGGATGGCGGCGCGGGCCGCCAGATCCGAGGTAAATTGGTGCGTCGCCGCCACACGGCGCGCCTTGATTCCCGTCCGCGAAGTGATCCACTCATCCGAGGTGTCCACCAGCTTCTCGAGGTCTGCATTGGTGACGATCCGTTCCGGCACGTAGGACCCGACGCCGGAAATGGAACAACTGCGCCCCTTGAAATCGTACTTGGCGCGGGGATTCTTGAACTTTCTGTTTGATGATGGGCTCATGCGGCTACGGTGGTTGGTGCGCTGGCGTCCCCTCCGTCGAGCCGCTCATTGGCGCGCCGGATCTCCTCGGTGATAACCTGGTTGGTCTGATGCTGGATGGTTTCCGTTGTGATTCGGATTGCATTCATAATCGCCCGCTCACGGGCCGACCCGTGGGCTTTCATCACCGTTCCATTCAACCCCAGCAGCGGCGCTCCGCCATAAGCCTCCGGGTCCATCCGTCGCTTGATGGCGCGCAATGCATTTTGGGCCAGATACGCGCCCAACTGACGCTTGGGATTGCGACTCAGTTCCTCTTTTAGCATGGAAATCATTCCCACTGCAAGACTTTCGCAGGTCTTCAAAACGACATTGCCCACGAAACCATCACAAATCACCACATCCACCCGGTTTTTGAACAAATCATATCCCTCGACGTTGCCGATGAAGTTGATGTCCAACTGCTTGCACAATTTAAAGGCTTCCTGGGTTAATTCATTCCCCTTGTTGTCTTCGGTGCCGATGCTCAATAACCCAACGCGTGGTTTCCGGCAGCCCAGAATTTCGCGCGAGTAAACATGCCCCATTACGGCGTACTGCGCGAGATGCACCGGTTTGCAGTCAATATTCGCTCCTGAATCCAACAAAACGAATTCATTGTCGGGCGCCGGTATTACCGTCGCAATTCCGGCCCGCTCAACTCCGGGCAGTGGTCGCAACTTCAACGTGGCCAGCGCCAGAATGCCGCCGGTGTTGCCCAAAGAAATTGCAGCATCCGCCTTGCCCTCCGCAACCAGCTCGATGGTTCGCGCCATCGAAGAATCCTTCTTCTTGCGAAGCGCGGCCGTGGGCTTGTCATCCATCGCCATCACCTCGCTGGCGTGAACGACCTGCACCCGCAGATCGGTCAGATCCGCCGCAGTGAGCGCGCCCTGGATATCCTCCTGCCGTCCAACCAGATGGACAACAGTGATTTTGGGGTCGTTCGCCAGCGCGCGTTTGACCCCTTCAATGACAACCCCGCAACCGTGGTCGCCACCCATGACATCCACTGCGATTCGCATATATGGAATTGGCGCGGTCAGGACATCACCACATCCGCCGTCTCCGGAAATGAATCAAGCGCCGGCGGTAACTGTAATAACCTGGCGCCCCTTGTAAAACCCGCAGGCGGGACATACCCGGTGCGATACGTAGGGAGCGGCACATTGGGGACAAGTGCTGAGTTGAGGCAGCGCCATCACGCTGTTGTAAGCGCGGCGCTGACGCATGCGGCTTCTCGACGGTTTACGTTTGGGAACACCCATAATTTCTAAAGTTTCAGTTTGTTCAGGGCGGCCCAGTCAGACAAAGCCTTGCTTGTCTGGTCCATGCCACCAGTATTTTCAATTTTGCCGGTTGATTTCCCTGGCAGTCCGTCGCAGTCAGGTTGACACAACGGATGTTGCGGAAACTCTAAGACGATATCTTCCCGCAGATAAGGCGTCAAGTCAACGCAATCATTGGCGACGGGCGCCGCATCTTCCCCTTCCAACGGCAGATGGCACGTCCAGTTCCCGAATTCCAAGGGTCGGACGAATGGTTTGAGGCACCTTGCGCATTCGCAACGGAGTTTCAGGCCAAAATACCCTTGGACCAAGATGCTATTTTCAAGCTTTTCCGCTGTAAACTCATAATTTACAACCTCTTCCACCTGAATCAATTCATCCAAGCCTTCCAAATCCAAGTCGGCGGGGGTCAATTCGCCTTTGAGGCGCACCACCCCGTGCTCCAGTTGATGCAGATTAATCGTCACCGCCATAAAATCTCACGTTTTGCGCTGATGACCACGCAACCGGGTCGTCAGGGCCGCTTCCACCACGGTCGGCACAAACGAACTGACGTCTCCGCCCAAGCGGGCGATTTCCTTCACGATTCGTGAACTCAGGAAGGTATAAGTGTCCTTCGGCATCATAAAAATCGTTTCCACACGTTCGTTGAGCTTGCGATTCATCAACGCCAGTTGGAATTCAAACTCGAAATCGGAAACGGCGCGCAGCCCCCGGATGATGGCCTGCGCCGAACGCGCCTCCACATATTCCACCAGCAGCCCGTCAAACGAGTCCACCTCCACGTTGGGCAGGTGCTTCACACATTTCGCCACGAGCCCCCGCCGCTCGCGCAATGTAAACAGGGGGTTCTTGCTGTCATTCTTGGCCACGGCCACGATGACCCGGTCAAACAATTTCGCCGCCCTTTGCACCACGTCAAGATGGCCGTTGGTCAAGGGGTCAAAACTGCCGGGATAAATCACCGTGCGCATGCCATTCAAACTTAACAAATCTGGGGCAAATGCCCACTTAAAAATACGTCCTTCAACTTGGGGGGATGCCGGGATTTCCAAAAAACGACGTGTTCCCCTCGCCGGTAATGGCGGTCGAAGCCGGGTCCCCGACTTTCGGCATGGCATCACCCGCGTCCCGCCACGGCACTTCATACACCGGTATCGCCGTCCGAAACCCTTTCAAATTGACGGCCGGCAGTTCCACGCATGAAAGCGCAAGGCTCGGATCATCCTGAATGATTTCTGCCAGGGTCGCCTCGCTGATGATGATTCTCCCCCGCCCGGAGTAACTTTCCAATCGCGACGCCAGATTCACGTCCCGCCCGAAGACCGTGTAGTTTACCCGTTCGTCGGAGCCCATCAACCCCACGGTAACCACCCCGGTGTTCACCCCGCTCCCGATGGACAGCACGGGAAGCAGTTGCCGCGGCGGCTGGCCCGCCGCCACCAGATTGACATTTTCAGCCTCCAGAAGCCGGTTCTCCGCCTCCCGCTCCAGATTGAGACGATACACCGCCCTTTGCACGTCAATGGCCGCGCGCACGCATGCGAGGGCGTGTTTCGAATTCGGGATGGGCGCGCCCCAGAAGGCCATCACGCAGTCACCGATAAATTTGTCCACCGTCCCGTTGTGTTTCAACACGGTTTCCGCGATCACCTTCAGATACGAATTCACCGTCCGAAGCGTTTCGCGCGACTGAGTGTCAAAAACCGCTTCCGCCACCTCGCCCGTCAAATTCTTTTCCTTAACATATTCCGCCGCCCGCTCAAGATTCACATCGGTCATTTCGGTAAAACCGCGGATGTCGGCGAAGAGCACCGTTACATTCCGACGCGCTCCGTCCAAAGGCAGTTTCTCGGTTTTGAGCACCTCGTTGACGACGTCTGGCGACACCATTTTCGTGAACACCGCCTTCAGCCGGCTGCGCTCAAGTCGTTCGAAGAACACCAAATAAGCCAGCAGGCAGGCGTGCAAGACCAACATACCGCCCCCAACGGGCAGCACCATCGGGATCCAATATTGAAAGTGAGCATATATTTGAACCGACGCGACGATATAGAAAAGGCAGGCCACCAGCACCAATCCCGAGGCGATATCAGACCGGAAGGCATACGTCAGCCACAACGACAGCAGCCCCATCAGCAAAATCAAAGCCAGGTCCACCGGCAGGGTGCTGCGGCGGACAAACTCACCGGTAAGAATGGAATTGGCCACGTTCCAGTGCTTGCTCACCAGGATGGAATTCCCCGCCAACGGCGTCGCTCCGCGGTCGGTCAAATCATTGGCAACGGCATCGGAACCGATTACCACCAGTTTGCCCTTCCAGTCGGCCTTGTACCGGTCCGCGTAGAGGTTCACCCACGAGTTGGAACTGTTCGCCACCCTCCTCTGATACTGGGCCAGCAGCCCCTCAAAAGGTTCCTGTTCAAGATTGCGGTCGTCCACCGTGAGCATCCAGTTGATATAGAAATATCCTTCCTTGTCCACGGGAATAACCCTGGTGACTCCCTGCGGGCCGCGCAAAATAATCCTGCCCCTGGCAAAGTCCACATCCGCATGCTCAAGATCCAGCTTCAATTCCTGGGCCGCCAGCACAATGCCCATGTCCCACACCCGCTCGTCCGTGAAGGGCTTGTCAAACCGCTCCATGCCCCTGGGAATTCGGTCGGTAAAATCCTTCAGATCGAACAAGCCGTTGGTCAACGGAATAGAGATGGGGGCCAGCAATTCCGGCCGCAGCAGCACGATCCGGTCTGGCTCGATGCGAACATTGTTCAAATCCACGGCGTAATCCGGATCGCTTTCCACCTGTTCAAAAGCCTTGTGCCATTTGCGGTACATGCGAAACGCCCGCGTGCGCCGGAGCACTCCGTCCAGATCGTAATTGACAGTAATATCTCCCAGAGCCAGGGCGTTAGTCCGGAATAATTTTGGCGGGATGCTGTTGTTTTCGGCGGCAAGAACCACATTGCCGGCGCGCTTTATCCGCAGCGCAAAATCCTCGTCCGGCACCAGCTCCTGGCCTGATGAACTGATCGACAGCGGCGCCTGATCATCGCGCAAATCCGGGAACAAAACATCAAACGCAATCGCCTTTGCCCCTTCCGACGCGAGTTCATCCGCGACGCGTCCGTAAATATGGCGCGGCCAGTACAAACCATATCGCCGCTCCAGCATCCCCTTGTTCACCAACGTGATGGTCTGGTCGCTAATGCTTACGAACCCCAGGTTCGTCGACACCGCCGAGGAATGCCTCAATGCCTGCCGCACCCGCCAGTCATAGGTAAAGTCCTCCAACCGCTCGAAAAAATCCAGGTGCAGCGCCTGCACCAGGCAAACGGCGCCAATCACCCCCGCGGCAATGTATATCGGGGCGCGTTTGAGCGTCTTGAGCTTCACAGTGCAAAGCGTACACAAAAAAACCAGCGCAACTCAAGGCTGCTCTGGTTTGAAATTGCCGCGGATTGCTCCGCGAAACTCCCGGGTTATACCGGTCAGTCGCTGTCCGTCGCACAGGTGGGACCGCAGGTGGCATCAAAATGCGGTATGCGGCCTCCGGGATGTCCAATGGAGCTGTTGCACATCTCGTTGAAAATCGCAATATATTGATCGAAGTCCGAATCAGGAACCAAGACAACCTGGCCGGTGCCGGGATCAAATTTGTGCTTGGGGGGAACATCAAAGAGCTGGACCGAGCCACTGGAACCCACCCATGCCAGTTTGCCATTTCCGCTGAGGATGACGCCGATCCCCGACGAACTCCACACATAAGAGCTGCCGCGAATGCCCGCAACGCCGTTGGGAAGCTTGATTTCATACCTCGACTGCGCCGAAAGTTTTTTCACGTTGCCCATGATCTGTCCGGCGCGCAAATCCAGCTGCGTCTCCGATACCTCGTCCGCGCCGGTGCGATCCAGAGTCAACTTGTCCACCCCGAGCACGGTGCTTTCAAAAATACGGACAATGTTCGCCTTCACTTCATCCGACGCACCACCACCGCCGCCACCACCGGCTCCGCCCGCTCCGCCGCCGGCGGGATAGCTTGTCAAATTGGGACCGCTAAAGGCGCCGCCCGTCGTGCCGGGTTCGCCCAAAGTAACATCGACCAGCGACCGTTCGGCCGTGCGAATTACCGCGCCGGATTTGAGCACATCTCCCGCATGCAACGTCTGCCATGTCCGGCCGTCGGTCGAATACTGGGCGCTCCCTTCCACTTTCACCACCTGCACGACTTGGGGGATTGATTCAGCCCCGGCACGCGCCACTGCCATCACCATTCCCAAGGCAACGATGCCAGCCAATGCCTTACGGGCGAACTTGTCGGTTTTTTTCATAAATTGATGCGGTGTTTTCAGGTCGTAACTCTTTAATGCTAACTGCCTTAAAATTTATTCCACATCGGCGGGGCTGTCAACAGAAATGTCTTGGTTATTTCAGGCCATTTCCGGAGTCACACGGAGCCAAAAGCTGCTCATGGTTTGTGTTGAGCAGCAGCCTCTTCGAGCCGTTTTTCCAGAATGGGCAGATAGCTCGCGGCGATATCGTTGCTCTCGTACTGAAGCCGGAGCGAGCGTTCAAACCAAGTTCGCGCCGCCCCATTGTCCCCCGTCTGGGCATAGTGCCATCCGATGTTCGCCGACGTGTAATAGCCGTTCGGATCCAATTCGTCGGCTCGTTCGTAGTAAGGCGCAGAATCTTCGCCGGTTGCGCCATCCCCGGCAATCCAATCCAAACACATGCCGTACCGCAGCCAGTTGTAGCCGTCGTAAGGATCCAGCTTCATCCCAAGCCGGTACCACGTCATGGCCTGCCGCGCCTGTGCGTCCGGATCATCCCCCACGTTATGGAAACTGTGAAATCGATACCACTCGCCGATCGCATACGTGGTGTCGAAATTCATCGGTTCGATCGCGAACGCTTTTTTCAAGTCCGTGAGGCGCGCCTCGGACAACTCCCCTTCATGGTCCGCGCGCCGCACCCAGCGATCCTCCCGCGCCGCCCGCCAGCCCGACCAGGCCAGACAGGCTCCCCCCAGCAGCAACACCGCCGTTGCCAGACACTTCAACGGCAACCGCGCCCTGAACCAATACCGCTCGGTGGTGAACCGCAACTGGCTGCTCAGCACCGCCATCAGCGTCACCACCAAAATTGCAATCGCCGGAATGTGCAGATTAAAATCCAGCAAGGAATGCAGCAGAATCGCCAGCAACCCCGCCACCGCTCCGGTCAGCAGCGCGAACTTGTTGCTCTTCTTCCGGGAAAAATCATCCCGCGCACCCCGCACCGTTCTCCAGGTGCGAAAAACTCCCCACCACAAAAGCGCCCACACCGCCGCCACCAGAATCCCGCCCACGAGGCCCCAGTCCGTCAGCACGTTCAAATACTCGTTATGCACCCGCACCGGCTGGCGCTGCAGCAGAGAAGGACGATATTGCCGCCACCGGTAATTAAAATGCGCCGGGCCGACACCCCACATGACATGGTCCTGCCACATCTCGAACCCGGCCTGCCACACCGCCAGCCGCATGTCGTCCGCCTTGGAGTCTGAAAAGGTGTTTTGAATCCGCGCCTGCATGATCTGCGCCTTGGGCACCAGCAAAATTCCCCCCAGCGCCAGCACGCCAGCCAGGAACAATCCCTGCATCCGGTAATCCCTCTGCGCCAGCATCGCCGCGCAAAAAAACAGCAGCGTCAGCCCCGTCACCAGCCAGCCGCCCCGCGACAGCGTCACACCGATCCCCGCCAGCATCACCGCCGCCGCGTAACCAAGGAATATCTTCGTCACCTGCGACAGCCGGCCGATGATCACATAACTCAACGCCAGCGGCAGCAATATCTCCAGAAACGCCGCCGTGGTGTTCGGATAAATAAACGTCCCCGTCCCCCGCCCCGGATACAAGCCGTGCAGGTTCCACACCCAGTTTGATTTCGTCGCGAACTGCCAGCAGGCGTACATTGCGATCGCCATTCCCACAAAAACCACCGTCAATCCAATGCTGTTCATCGCCTCCTGCCGGTACAGATTGTTGAGAACCGCCAGAAACAAGAACGTGTAGATTATAACTCTTATCACCTCCTGCCGGGCGGCGTATTCGATGTCCGCACGCCAATACCGGGCCAGCGCGTAACCCACAAATGCCAGCACCGCCCAGCAAACCGGCGGCCAGAGAAGCTGCGGCCGCCGTGCCACCCATAATCGCAATGCCCACAGGGCCATCACGCCTGCCGTCATGCCTTCAATGACCGCCAACTGCCACGCTTCCACCGCGCCCAGCGCCAGCGGGCCGAACACCAGTATCCCCAGCACCAGCGCCAGAATTCCCTTTCCACACCAGTCGTCCACGCGTTCGCGATCCATAATAATTTCAACCTCATCCAACCGGCGGATGATTCATGCGCCATTCCACGCATGAATGCCGCCTTTGAAAAGACTTTTCTAATCCGGCGGGCACCGCCCGGTTTCGGTCAATGACATTTTGATTGTCTTTGGCACCGGAGTCTGGCAGACATTTCCGTGTTCTTCCGGGGCGTGTCAAACCGGGTGCTCGCGCTTAAAGAGTTCATCGTTTATGAATGGGAAACGTCTTTGCCTCGCCGTTGCATTTTTGACTTCGGTAATCCGCCCCGCTCACGCAAACATTGTTGGTTACGTCAACCTGACTTTTCAGACCGGCGCCAACTGGTTTGCCAACCCGCTTTTAAGCACGGCCCAAGGTGGCGATTCCCTCGACACCATCATCCCCACTGCCCCTGACGGGACAACCGTTTCCTTGTGGAACTCGTCCGCCAACCAATTCACCACCACCTCCACCTTCGACAACGGCGCGTGGTCCGACAACCTCGTCCTCGATCCCGGCACCGGCGCCTTGCTGACCGCGCCCTCTCAATTCGTCAACATCTTTGTGGGCGACGCCGAGAATTTTGACGGAACGATTCCAACCGGTGGGGATATAACCGGCACACCCCCCGTTTTTTCCGGACCGAACGGCGTCTATTTTCTGGCAAGCAAAGGCCCGGTCGCGTTGTCCGGCAGCCAGGTTCTCGAGGACATTATCGGCCGCGGCCCGCAAAACGGCGAACAAGTCACCACCTTGAATGCCCTCACCCAGACCTATACCACCAGCACCTTTCTCAACGGCACCTGGAACAATGGCGACCCCACCCTCGCCGTCGGCGGAGCGGCGATGATCAACATCGGCCCCGCTCCCGAACCATCCTCCGTAGCCCTCATGCTGGCCGGACTCGCGAGCGTGTTCGCCCTGCGCCGTCGTCAAGTCTCCAAGGCATAAGCCGTCCTGCGGCTTGCAAATCTAAAATGTCAAAGAGCCGAACGCCCTCGTTCGTCCTCCTCTTTACTAATCCGCGCCCGGCGCTTCGCTCAGCTCCAATATTGCCGCGGATCCGTTATCTTGCCCGCAATCGCGCTCGCCGCCACCGTGGCCGGTGACGCCAGGAACACCTGCGATTCCTTGTGGCCCATGCGCCCCGGAAAATTCCGGTTCGTCGCGCTGATGCATTTCATCGGCGAATTCATCCGCCCGAAGGTGTCCACCGGGCCGCCCAGGCATGCCGCGCAACCCGCGTTCTCCGTCATTTGCACGCCCGAGTCCACCAGGATTTGCCAGACCGTCTTGCCGTCCCATTGCGCCGTCTGCAAATCATTCACAATCTCCGGCGTCGCCGGCACGCCAAACGTGTCAATCGTCACGTGACGCCCGCGCAACACCCGCGCGAACTCCAGAAAATCGCTCGTCTTGCCGCCTGTGCACGACCCGATGTATGCCCGGTCCAGCTTCGTGTCGCCCATGTCCTTCGCCTTCTTCCGCTGGCCGGGGTCCGGATGACACGCCACCGTCGGCTCCAACTTCGACAAATCGACCGTCGTTTCGTAAATAAACTTCTCCTCGCGATCGCGTTCCACCGGCTGATACGTCGCCTTCGTCCCGTTTAATTGGCATCGCGCATCCACATATTCTT
>DATMLG010000049.1:0-5608 GCA_035570675.1 Verrucomicrobiia bacterium
TTTTCTCCGCGCATAAATACTCGTCTCGGTGCGGGGTTTGTTTTATGAATGGCGGATGCACCGGCTGGCAGCATGAAACGCATCGCGCTCAATTTGTTCTGGCTGGCCCTGGCGATCGCCGGGGCGTGGTCGTTTCTCACGCTGGCGACGAAGCGCGGCGAGCCGGTGAACTCGGGTTACATCCTCATCGCGGCACTTTGCACTTACGCTATCGGGTATCGTTTTTATTCAAAGTGGATTGCGGCGCGGGTGCTGGAGTTGAACGACCGGCGGGCGACGCCTTGCGAAGTGCGGGATGACGGCCGGGATTTCGTGAAGACGAACCGGTGGATTGTCTTCGGGCATCATTTCGCGGCGATATCGGGGCCGGGGCCGCTGGTGGGGCCGGTGCTGGCGGCGCAATTCGGTTATCTGCCGGGGACGCTGTGGATTTTGATTGGCGTGGTGCTGGGCGGGGCGGTGCAGGATTTTGTGGTGTTGTTTGCATCAATCCGGCGGAACGGGAAATCACTGGGGCAGATGGTGAAGGAGGAATTGAACGGCGTGGCCGGCGCGATTGCGATGATTGCGATTCTGGCGATCATGGTGATTTTGCTGGCGGTGCTGGCGTTGGTGGTGGTGAACGCGCTGGCGGAAAGCCCGTGGGGCGTGTTCACGGT
The DNA here is from genome assembly GCA_035570675.1 of Verrucomicrobiia bacterium. GTDB lineage: Bacteria > Verrucomicrobiota > Verrucomicrobiia > Limisphaerales > Pedosphaeraceae > DATMLG01. The sequence continues at coordinate 660 of DATMLG010000049.1, forward strand.
GGGGGCGACGGTGCCGATCGCGCTGTTCATGGGGGTGTATCTGCGGTTTGGGCGCGTGGGCAAAGTGCTGGAGGCGACAGCCATCGGCGTGACGCTGCTGCTGCTGGCGGTGTGGGGCGGGCAATACGTGCATCATCACGCGGACCTGGCGCGGGCGTTCACGTTCGGCCGGGAACCGCTGGCGTGGGGGATCATCCTTTACGGGCTGGCGGCGAGCGTGCTGCCAATCTGGCTGCTGCTCGCGCCGCGGGATTATCTGAGCACGTTCATGAAGCTGGGCACAATCTTTGCGCTGGTCTGCGGCATCTCGATTTTGCTGCCGCACCTGCAGATGCCGGCGATCAGCCGGTTCGTGGACGGAACGGGGCCGGTGGTGCCGGGCAAGTTGTTTCCGTTTTGTTTCATCACGATTGCGTGCGGGTCGATCTCGGGATTTCATTCGCTGATTGCCAGCGGGACGACGCCGAAGATCATCACGCGGGAAAGTTACGCGCGGTCGATTGGTTACGGGGCGATGTGTCTGGAGTCGCTGGTGGCAATCATGGCGATCATCGCGGCGTGCGCGCTGGACCCGGGAGTTTATCTGAGCATGAACATGAGCGGGCCGCCGGAGAAAACGGTGGCGAAGGTTTCGGCGTGGGATTTTCCGGTGACGACGGACCAGATGACGGAGCTGGCGAAGGAGAACGGGGAGAAGACGCTGTTCGGGCGGACCGGCGGGGCGGCGACGCTGGCGGTCGGGATGTCGCGAATTTTCTCGGGCGTTACGCACGGGCGGGGGATGGATTTGTGGTATCACTTCGCGATCATGTTCGAGGCGTTGTTCATCCTCACGACGCTGGATGCCGGCACGCGGGTGGGGCGGTATTTGTTGCAGGAAATGCTGGGAGGAGTGTGGCGACCGTTCGGCGACACGCGAAATCTGGCGGCGAACGTGGCGGCGAGCGCGCTGATGGTGTTTGCGTGGGGCTGGTTCCTGATTCAGGGCGTGCGGGACGCGAATGGCGGCATCAATTCGCTGTGGCCGCTGTTTGGGATTGCGAATCAGATGCTGGCGGGCATCGCGCTATGCCTGGCGACGACGATTATTTTGAAAATGCATCTTAGTAATAACGAGCCCAAAGTCCAAAGTCCAAAGTCTAAAGGTGCTGGCGCACTGCCACTGGGCCCAGAGGCTGCAGCACGGCGGCGGCCGGTGTTTGCGCTGGTGACGCTGATACCATTGCTGTGGTTGCTGGCGGTGACGATGTCGGCGGGTTGGGAGAAGATTTTTTACAACGAAACGCGGCCCGGCGTGCCGCGGGTGGGCGTCCTGCAAATGGCGCGGGAATTGGATGAGAAACTGCCGGCGCTGACGGCGGCGGTGGAGACGGCGAAATCGGCGGGCGACGTCGCGGCGATACAAGCGGCGGAGAAGGCGGTGCAGGGGAATCGCGCACAGCATTTCAATTACGGGATGGACGCGGGCGTGGCGGGATTTTTCATGCTGCTGGTGGCGGCGATTGCCGGATTGAGCGCGTGGGAATGGATGTTATTGTTGCTGCGACGTCGACCGGCCGCGTTGCGGGAGTCGGAGGCGGTGTGGCTGCCGGACTATGCGGTGGCGGAATCGCGGCCGGTGCGGGTGATGGGGATTGTGGCGCTGGGCTGTGCGCTGGCGAAGGAGTTGTCCGGTGAGGCGCAGATGGCGCGGGCGCACGAGCAGGTGTGCGCGTGCCATCATCAGGATGCGCGGACGGCGGAGAAGATTTATGTGGAGACGGCGGAGAAACGGTTTAAGGGAATCAATCGATGTTGTTGAGTCAGGGCACTGACGAAGCAGTGCCCTCCATAATATGAAGATCGGATTATATGGCGGGTCGTTTGACCCGGTGCATCTGGGGCATCTGCTCGTGGCGCAGGCGGCGCGCGAGGAGGCCGGGCTGGAGCGGGTGTATTTCATCCCGGCGGCGCAATCGCCGTTCAAGCCGGACCGCGTGCCGGCGCCGGCGGCGGAACGGCTGCGGCTGCTGCGGCTGGCGTTGGCGGGAAACACGCATAGCGAAATTGACGCGCAGGAACTGGGGCGCGGCGGGGTTTCGTACACGATTGACACGGTGCGGGATTACGCGCGGCGGTTTCCGGGGGCGCAGTTGCATTTGCTGATTGGCGCGGACCATGCGCGCACGCTGGGCGAATGGCGCGAGGCGGGCGAGCTGGCGCGACTGGCGGAATTTTTGGCCATCCCCCGGCCGGGCGAGCCGTCCGCGGTGTTTCCGGCGCCGTTCCGGGGCCGCACTTTGAAGGGATTTCCGCTGGCGGTTTCGGCATCACAAATCCGGGCGCGGGTGAAGGCGGGGCTGCCGGTGGAACATCTGGTGCCGCCGGCGGTGGCGGAGGCCATCCGCAATTATCGCCTTTATCTTTGAGCGCGCCTGGGGCAATCTTGCGGGAGATGGATTCGAAAAAATTGGCGTTGCTGTGCCGCGACCTGGCAGAAAACCGAAAGGCGGAAAACATCGCGGTGCTCGACGTGCGGGCGGTGTCTTCCGTGACGGACTATTTTGTGATTGCCTCGGGCACGAGCGAGCCGCATCTGCGCGCCATCACCGACGAGATCACGGAGAAGTTGAAGGCGGAATACGGCCTGCGGCCGCAGGCGGTGGACGGGACGCTGCAGACGGCGTGGGTGGTGCTGGATTTTTTTGATGTGATTGTCCACGTGATGCGCGCGGACGTGCGGGAGCGTTACAACCTGGAGGGGCTGTGGGGTGACGCGCCGCAGGTCAAGCCGCGCAAGAAAGCAAAGGCAAAGGCCAAGACGAAAGAGAAGGCGAAGGCGGAATAGCCGTGGCGTTGCATTAGCGCGGAAGAGCGCCGCCGGACAGTCATCCTGTGGGGACATCGATCAACAAGCAACGGGATCGCATGGGCCAAATTCCGAACGGGGATGGATCCACGGTCGCATCCAGTCCGGACGAACGCCGGACGATCTGGCTGGTGTGCATTTTTCTCGCGGCGATCACGCTGGTGGTCTTCGGCCGCACGGCGGGGTTTGGGTTCGTCAACTATGACGACGACGTTTTTGTGTATGATGTTCCCGCGGTGACGAACGGTCTGACCGCCGACGGCGTGGCGCGGGCATTCACTCACGGCAGCCTGGGGTTCTGGGATCCGCTGACCACGCTCTCCCACATGCTTGACTGCCAGCTCTACGGACTGAATGCAGGCGGGCACCACTTGACCAATGTCCTGCTGCACACGGCTTCGGTGTTGCTGCTCTTTCTCGCGATGCGCAGGCTGACCGGCGCATTGTGGCCAAGCGCATTCGTTGCGGCATTGTTTGCGATTCATCCGTTGCGGGTGGAATCGGTCGCGTGGGTGACCGAGCGGAAGGACGTGCTGAGCGGCCTCTTTTTCATGCTGACGCTGGGCGCGTACGCGCATTATGTGGAAGGTGCGCCGAAACTCTCCCGTTACCTGATGGTGGTTTTGTGGTTTGTGCTGGGCCTGATGTCCAAGGTGATGCTGGTGACGCTGCCGTTTGTGCTCCTGCTGCTGGATTACTGGCCGCTCGGACGCATCGACAAATTGAAGCGGGAAGGAAAGGGCGCGTGGGAAATGCTGCGAAGCGGGGTGGTTCTCGAAAAGATCCCGCTGCTGGCGCTTTCGGCGGGATCATGTGTCGTGGGGCTGTTAGCCCAGAAACATTCAGGCACCATCAGCACGCTGGGGGCGTCCCCGTTGTCATTGCGGCTGGCGAATGCGGTGGTTTCCATCGCCACTTATGTCAGGCAGATGTTTTGCCCGACCGGGCTGGCGGTTCTATATCCGTATCCTGTCCATGCGGTGGCGGCGGGAAAGATTGTGGCAGCGGTTGTTTTGGTGGTGGTAATTTCCGTGGTCGCAGTTTGCCTTCGACGCACGCGACCTTATTTGTTGACGGGCTGGCTATGGTATTTGGGAATGTTGCTGCCGGTGATCGGCCTGGTGCAGGCCGGACGACAGGCGCACGCGGACCGTTACACTTATCTTTCGCAGATTGGATTGTATGTGGCCCTAACCTGGCTGGGGGGAAGCTTGTGGCCGGGCTGGCGGCATCGTCGGATGGTTTTCGCCGGAATAGGTGGGCTGCTCATTGCCGGCTTGAGCGTGGTTGCCTTCCGCCAGGTTTCATACTGGCAGGACAGCGAACTTTTATGGCAGCACGCACTGACCTGCACGCCGGACAATGCGCTGGCGCGCAACAATCTCGGCCTGGCGATGTTTCAAAAGGGCCGGGAGGACGAAGCCATGGGCGAATTTCAGAAGTCCATTGGCATCGAACGGAACTTTTTCGAATCACACAACAATCTTGGCCTGGTCCTGGCCGACAAGGGCAGGTTTGACGAGGCGATTGCGGAGTTCCAGCGGGCAATTGCAATCGATCCCGGCCGCGCCGAGGGACACAACAATCTTGGCTCGGCCCTGGCCGACACGGGGAACAAAGACAAGGCGATGGACGAATTCCGGCTGGCCATCAAACTCCGGCCCGATTACGCCGCGGCGCATAACAATCTGGGCCGCATCTTGAGTCAGGAGGGGCGGTTGGATGAAGCGGCGGCCGAATGTGTGGCGGCGCTGAAGTTGCAGCCCAGGCTGGCTGACGCGCATTTTAACCTTGGCAATGTGTTCAACATGCAACGAAGGGCTGACGACGCGGTCGAAGAATATCGAAAGGCGGTGGAACTGGAGCCGGGATTCGCCAGCGCGCGGTACAACCTGGGCATGCTTTTGTGGCAGAAAGGACAAACCGACGGGGCGATTGCGCAGTTTCAGGGCGCCCTGACAAACCGGGCCATGTTGGGCAAGGCCCGGCTGGCTTTGGAGCTCATCGCCTGGGATCTGGCCACTTCCCCCGACGACACCAAACGAAACGGCACGAAGGCGGTGGCATTGGCGCAACAGTTGTCAGACGCATCCGGCGGCCG
>DATMLG010000050.1:0-2116 GCA_035570675.1 Verrucomicrobiia bacterium
GGAACGGATCGGGCATGTTGTAAAATCCAAACGCCATGGTCGGTCCGCCATAGCCTTCGTCGTTATCGGATGGCTTCACTGCGGTCGGGCAAAGGATCAAGTCCGGCGTTTTATTGTAAGCGTTGCTCAACGCGAGAATCCATTCGCCGCGATGCATGACCGGGCTCATGCCGGTGCTGAACGACCCGCCGTTCGCATCCGCGTAAACCATCCAGGCAATGCCCCATTGCTTGAGGTTCGACTTGCAGGTTGTGTCCTGCGCCTTGAGTTTGGCGCGGTGCAACGCGGGCAACAATAACGCCGCCAGGATTGCGATAATCGCAATGACCACCATTAACTCGATTAACGTGAACCCTTGTCGATATTGAAATTTCCCTTTGCTCATGCGCCGCTTGGCGAAACATCTTCACTTTTTCCGCGCGGCCTGTCACTCCAAATTCCAAGTGGCGCTAGGTGATGGGCGTAACTTGACACTGCCCCCATAATGGGAGGCGATCTCGGTTCCTCATCCGAAACAACCATAAACCATGAACGAAAGGATGCGGATGAAAACAGAACCTCGTTTGGCGAGGCCGTTGCGGGAAATCGAACAGGAAGTTGAAATGGAAGGCCGCGAGTGGATGCGGCAGCGACTCCAAGAAAAGCTCCAAGCTGAAGCCGACCGCCACGGCGAAGTTTTTCCCCCTCAGTCTGGGAAGGCTCGTGCATCGGCGGCGGCGCGCGATGCATCTGCGCGTGGTCGGCGGCGAAGTTGAGTTGGCAGTGTGGCATGGACAGGATCCCGATGATGGGCATTGGGGGTGTCCCATCCGGGAACAATGGGGATTGAGCGCACACCAGCAATTGAGCCTGGCATTGGAAGACAAGCTGGCCTTTACGGTGACGGCCACGGGGTCTTATGCCGAGGCGTCGGCCGTCGCCGATAAATGGGGATGCCCGGTGGCAGACTCAACTTTACGCGCCCTGGCGCAACGGCTTGGGGAACGGGCCGAGGCGCAGACGCAAGCCCGACTGCAAACCACGCCGCAGGAAACGGCGGCTAAACGCGCCCCGACAGAGCTGGCAGTGGTAATGCTCGACGGGTGGCAAGTCCGGCAGCGTGGACCTGGGTGGGGCAAGAAGAAAACCTCGGAAAACCGCGTGGAATGGCACGATTTAAAGACGGGAGTATTTTACCGGCATGAGCAGGCCGGTTGCACCGAAGGCGGGCGGGGTCTGCTGGCGGAGAAGGTGGTGGTGAGTTGGCAGGGCGAGCCTTTGGAGATAGGCCGACGGTTGCATTGGGAAGCATTACGCGGCGGATTGGGTCGGGCCAAAGCGGTGATGGTGCTGGGTGATGGAGCACCTTGGATATGGAATGTGGCAGCTGATCGTTGGGCGGGCGCCACCGAAGTATTGGATTTTTACCATGCCAGCCAGCATCTGTGGGAAATGGGCAAGGCCGTCACGGGCAGCGATGACACAGCCGGAGCGTGGGTGGAACCGCGCCGTCATCAACTGCGATACGGCAAAGAAGCCAGGGTGTTGAAGGAACTGGCTGCCCTGAAACCCGGACGCAGTGTGTCCGGGAAAATCATCCAACGAGAACAGAATTATTTTGCATCGCACCAGCGGCGTATGCACTACGAACAGATTGCCGAGCGAGGATGGCCCATTGGTTCCGGCGCGGTAGAATCAGCCTGCCGCCAGCGGCAATGCCGGTTCAAACGACCGGGGCAATTTTGGACGAGAGCGGGCTTGCGAAATCTATGCGCCTTGGATGAAGCCCGGCGCAATCGTCATTGGGAACAACTCTGGCCAGCCTCTTAACGGGGGCTGTGTCAAGTTGCGCCCCGGCGTGTTTGGCCGGCCAAATTCTTGTTGCGTTGAAGGGCCAAAAAGCTACCCTTGGGCGACTTCGGCAACCTATAAAACTATGAACCTTGGAATTTTAAAGCGGTCGTTTCAGGCGGCGACTTTCGCCCTCGTGCTGGCGCTGGGCGCCCTGCCTCAAACCGTCAAGGCCAACTCGACGCCAATCCCCTACGATACTTTGAAGCGCGAGCAGCGCGCCCTGCAAAACGTCCTGACCGACGGCGAATCCGACCTCCAGAGCGCCAACACGCGCATGTTCAAT
>DATMLG010000051.1:0-23838 GCA_035570675.1 Verrucomicrobiia bacterium
GCTCAAGCCCAGGCAACATCCGATAAATAAAACGATCGACACTTCAAAGACCCAAAGAATCAGGCCCACCGCAACACCGCCAACGCGAGCCTTCCATTTACCTTGCTTAAAACCGCCGCACATTCCAATTCCTCCCGTGACACAACAAAGTAATGTGAAAATATGAAAAACTATGAGCGGGGCCGGATCTGCTGATTTGTCGCCTTGCGCAACATCAAATAAGCGAAGCGGACCGACCAAAAGGCCCATCGGTATTGGAAGGAGAGCGAATAATAGAAAGTATATTGTCCCTCCGCTACGCGGCGGCGGCCTTTCAACTCGGGGTGGTTCGTATTCCATAAACTGAAATTCTATTTCGCTTTCCAATCCGCGAACCCGGAATAATACCGGCAAAATGAATCCAGTTTTCCATCCGGTCGTATCACATGCGTGCAGCAGCGGTCAATCCGGTCCTCGTCCCACGTCCCCGCATCCATGAACGGCTTGATGAACAGCCGGAACGTGTGGGATTCATCCAGCTCAAACTGCTTGAGCAGCTCGCCCAGCGGCTCGGATTCGCAACCGCACTTCATCAGGTCTTCCAGTTTGTAACGCACCTTGGTGCCCAAAAAATCCTGCACGTTCTTGAAATCAATGAAATCGCTCACCGACCGCACCTGCCCACCCACCTTCAGCAGATAGCCAATCGTCGCGCAATTCGGATCGCCGCACGGCAGCGGGGTGAAATCTTCGTAACGCAATTGCCCGCGCGATTGCCCCACCGCCGCCAGGATGATATCCGCCGTGTTGAGACGGTCCGAAACCGGCCCGGGAATGCGTCCGCTACCGAACATCGGTTGAAAACTCACGCCCCGGACATTTGAAAAATTCAGGCCGAACTCGATGGCCTCCCAGAGAAATGGCAGGTTCTCCGGCGTGACCGTCATGGCCAGCGTCACCGGAAGCTTCATTTCCCGGCAATGTTCCAGGCATCGCTCGCGCGTCGCCCGCAGGTCGGCTCCGCGCAAAAACTGCTGCCCCGCTTCCTGCACCCCGTCAAACTGAAGGTAAAGCTGGAACTTGCCGTAACGAAATGTCTCCCCCAGTTCGCGCGCGAAGGCGTCATCGTTGGCGACGCGCACACCGTTGGTGTTCAAGAGCACATAGTCGATACCTGGATTCCCGTGCAACCAGCGGAGCAATTCAAAAAATTGCGGGTGCAGCGTCGGCTCGCCGCCGGAGAGTTGCAGGATCTCAATTTTTCCCTTGCGGTCAATCACACCCTGGATGCGACGTTGCAAATCCATCAGCGGCACCGCGTCCACCTTTTCGTCAACTCCCCTGGGTGAATCGGAATAACACGTCGGACAGGCCAGATTGCACGAATTGACGATCTCAATGAGCGCCAGGCAGGTGGAAAGTTTTTCCTGGATTCCCAACGCATCGCCGGGGTCCGCGTTGCGGCCGAGCGTGCCGGTATTGGAGCCGTCCGCTGAACAGCAGGAACCGGGGCCACAACCGCAATCGTTTTCTGATTTGCCTTTTGCGAGCCAGTAAAAGCGCGCGTCGGACGCAATGCAAACCGAGGCTTCGCCGTGTTTCGGACAGGTCCGCTTCAGGAACACCTTCGACGGAATGCCGCCCGTGCGCCAGACCTCCGCCGGACACGGCGAACAACAAACCGGGCAGCGCGAAGTGGTGCGTTTTAACAATTCATCCTGAATCCTCAGGACCGAAAATGGAAACTCGGCGGGCATGCTCTTCAATGAAAGCCCGAGCCCTGGCTGCTGACCAGGCAACCAAAAAAGTTCAGGGCAACACAGACCACCACCATTGTCGGGATCAGCACGATGCCAAACACGATTTTTGTTCCCTCAGTCCGTCCCAGGCGTCGCGCCAGCATGGCGCCGCATATGATGCCTGAAACGGGACCACCGCAAAGCGAGATCAGCGCTGCGAGACCGCCCGCCTGGGCGGGGAGCCGGGCAGTGAGCATTGTCAGGACCACCGGCAAAAACAGAATAACAAAGAACCACGGCCAGCTGATTTTTTGATTTGTATCCAGAGGCCGGGCCACGTTCAGGGGCGGAGGCAGGTCCTTTCCGCAATACGGACAATACCCCCCGTCGTAGTTGACCGGCAGATCCTTTTGACAATGCGGACAATTCACGGATTTGGCAGTGAATAAATCGGAGTTTTCATCAATTGGTCCGACTGTTGCCCGCTCTTCACGCGGGTTGCGGCGACGATAGCGTTTTGCCCGCCGTCGGCAAGTGATTCTTCGCCTGCGCCGCCCGCAACACCCGAGGGTTGTACTCCTTCAGCCATCCCGGCCCCGGCCCATGCCCGTGCACCGACGAATCCTCGCGGCGATGCAAACCAATCGTCCGCGCCAGCAACCATTCCAGCCCGTTCCAAAACCCGACGCCATCCAGCACCGGATTCAACACATTCGTCACCGTGCAATAATGGCTGTTCTTCGGGTCGGTGTGATGCAGTGCATGATGCCGCGCCGTCTGCAGCACGCCGATACGTTGCAGAAACGTGATCACCCGGCCGTTCTCCGCCGGCGTGCGATGCGTCCACTTGTGGATTTCATTCGCGTTGGCGCTCAGAATGGCGAACAGCCACACCGGCCACGTCAGCATGCCCAGGCACCACGCCCCCGCGACGAACGCCCCCGAGAGCAGCATCAAATCCCACGAACTTTCCAGCCAGGTGTGCCGCGTGAAATACCGCGGGTAATGATGATGCACGATGTTCGGCCGCGCAATAAACCGCCCCACCACCGGCGTGTCCTCGCGCACATAAGCGTCCTCAAACCAGTGGACGGCCCCGGCCGCAAGCTCCGCGGCAAGGACAGCGATGACAGTTTGCATGATGATGATGAACATGATTTTCATGGGATCCCTTTCGAATTTCCGATGTTGAGTTGGGCGGCATAACGGCCCCGCCCACGCCCGGTGCGCCCGGCCCTCCGGCCTGCGCCCTGTTTTCCAATGTTTCCGTGCTGTTAGTTTGCACGCTCCTTCTTTAACCCGCCTTGCATTGTCGGCGTGAATTGATAAAAGATTTCCCAACATCGGTTGAATCAATGTCATGAACATCCACCACCTCGAGCTCTTCTATTACGTCGCGAAACACGGCGGCATCATGGGCGCCGTGCGCAACATCCCCTACGGCATCCAGCAGCCCGCCGTCAGCGGCCAGATCGCCCAACTCGAGGAACACCTCGGCGTCACCCTCTTTCAGCGCCGACCCTTCTCGCTCACCCCCGCCGGGAAAAAACTGTTCGACTTCATCCAGCCCTTCTTTGCGGCCCTCAACACCATGGAATCCGAGCTTCAGGGTGGCGAAGCGCGGCACGTCCGCATCGGCGCGTCCGGAATTGTGCTGCGCGACCACCTGCCCGAACTCGTGCAAAACCTGCGCCGCAAGTTCCCCAGCCTGAAGGTCGGCCTCCGCGAAGGCCTTCAACCCGAACTCGAAGCCATGCTGCTCCAGGAGGAAATTGACCTCGCTATTTCACTCGTGGAAAAAAAGTCCGCGCCCGGCGTGCGTTCGCTTCCCTTGATTGAACTGCCCCTCGTGTTGCTCGTCGCAAAAAAAAGCCGCCTCACCGACGCCGAACAACTCTGGAAACTCGACAAAATCACCGAACCGCTCATCTGCCTCCCGCCCACCGAAACTATCTGCCGCAATTTCCAGGCGGGCCTCACCCGCATCGGCGTGGATTGGTTCCCCGGCATCGAAGCCAGTTCGCTGGATTTGGTGGAGACTTACGTCAGTGGCGGCCTGGGCATCGGGGTGTCCATCGCCCTTCCCCGGCTCCAACTTCCCACCGGCATCCGCGCCCTGCCCCTGCCCGGCTTCGACCCCATCATCGTCGGCGCGCTGTGGCGCGGCAAAATGACCCCGCTGTTGGAGTCTCTCCTCGGTGAATTAAAATCCCGCGCAAAATTGCTGGGGAAAGCTGGTCTCTAAAGCAACCTCGCCTGGTCGCCGCTCGCCTTTAGTCCCAGTTTCTTGTAACTCAACTCCGTCGCCACGCGCCCCTGCGGCGTCCGCTTCAGATACCCTTCCATGATGAGATACGGTTCGTAAACTTCCTCCAGCGTGTCCGGTTCCTCACCCACCGCCACCGCCAGCGAACCCACTCCCACCGGCCCGCCGCCAAACTTCGTGATCACCGCCTCCAAGATGCGTTTGTCCATCTCGTCCAATCCGTTCTCGTCAATTTCCAGCATCGCCAGCGATTGGTCTGCAATGCCCGCGCTGATGCGCCCGTCCCCGCGCACCTGCGCGAAGTCCCGCACCCGCCGCAGCAGATTGTTCGCAATGCGCGGTGTCCCGCGGCTGCGTCGGGCGATTTCCTTCGCGCCGCTCGCCTCAATTTCAATGTTCAACAACCGCGCCGAACGAATCACAATTTGCTCCAGTTGCTCGGCGTGATAATAATCCAGCCGTTCGCGCACGGGAAAACGCGTCAGCAACGGCGCCGTCAGCAGGCCGCTGCGTGTCGTCGCGCCAATCAGCGTGAACCGCGGCAGGTTCAGCCGCACGCTCCGCGCGTTCGGCCCCTGGTCAATGATGATGTCCAGCTTGAAGTCCTCCATCGCCGGATATAGATACTCCTCGATGGTCTTTTGCAGGCGGTGAATTTCATCGATGAACAGCACGTCGCCCTCCTCCAGATTCGTCAGCAATCCCGCCAGGTCGCCCGCCTTCTCAATCGTCGGCCCGCTCGTGCTCTTCAAATTCGCGCCCATCGCCTTGGCAATGATGCTCGCGAGCGTCGTTTTGCCCAATCCCGGCGGGCCGCTCAGCAGCACGTGGTCAATCGCCTCACCGCGTTGTTTTGCCGCCGCCACGGTGATCTCCAGCCGCTCCTTGACCCGCGCCTGGCCGGTGAATTCAGAGAACAACGACGGACGCAACGTCAGCTCCAGCGCGACATCCGGCTTCGTCAAAACATCTGAAATCGTTCGTTCGGCCATGAGAATCCAACAATGCGAAATGTCCCCCCGCCGGACAAGGCAAAACCACCATCGAATGCCAAGTCGCCCCAGATTGGTAGGGAGAGGCTCCAGCCGAGCCCAAAATTTTCGGGCCCCGCATTCCGCTCTCCCGCCTTCCCTTCCTTCAATTTCAAATTTCAAATTGATTCGCCTCCTTTCCTTTCTGCCATTCCGCAACCCGAAATCCGCACTCCGCAATTCCCATCCCCTCCCCTCCAGGGGGTCAATAAGCGGACTTAAGCGGACTTAAGCGTTGCAGTGGTCCTCCGTTGTAGGAATCGACGTGAGGAGATTCTGACTTTTCCGCTGATTCTCGGGAGCGCACGCGATTGCCACTCCGGAAGGAGCGTCCGTAACCTTCGGCGTCTCGCCGAAGGAATCCGCCCTCTCGTTCCGCCTGCTTTGAATCTTTGCGGTTAAATTCCGTTCCCAAATTTGTGAAAATTCGTGCAATTCGCGTTTCTCTTTCCGTGTCCGTGATAATGGGTGCAGGCTCCGCCTGCTCACTCCGGCAAATTGGGCCCAAAGATTTCCTCCCTGATTTTCTGGATGTGCTGCTGATCGCTCAACGATTCATCCGCCATGACCTCGTCGATCCTCAGTTTATGAATCATACACGCGGTCGCGGCATCATATTGAAACTTTTCCCGGCCGATGTTCAACCACCCCCGTTTGATGCTCTGCGCCTCATTTTGAACCAACACACTGCCCAGCCACGCCATTTCCCTCACCTTCTCCGGCGATTCCAGCGACAGCTTCATCAACCGCTTCGTAATCAGACACATGGCCGCCGATTGCATTTCCGGAACATTCACCTCCAGCCCCTTCATCTCCCGGATCGTCGTCTCCAGGTCCAGAAATTCCCGTTGCGCCCGTTCCGCCGCCGCGCGTTGATAAAACCGTATCAGGCTCGTTTTTGACGCGGCGATGCCAAACTCCTTTTGGGTGCGCTCCAAAACCTCCGTGTAACCGAGATTTTCCCCAAACAACCAATCCTCCAACGTTTCCCGCTGTTCCGGCGTGAGCGCCGCCCACGTCGAATCGCTCCGCAACTTCCCCAACCCCACCCTCGGTATCTTCAATCCTTCATTTTCCATACTGCCCCAACCATATCAAAGGAGGTTGGACAAGGAGTGTCCAAGTCAGAAGAATCCGACCGTGCCTGTACATTCTGCCAGGGCATCCTTTCGCCCCCCGCCTTGCTTACTGTGAGCCTTCTGCCCGGCCGCGATAGTTCTTCAAGTCCGCATCTGTTACTTCTTTGGGTGAGACGAGCTTGTAGTGTTTTTCCACCGAAATGCTGACTCCGCTTTCACTAGATTCAAATTCAAAAAGCGCGATGACTCCGCCCTCCATGAATTGAGCTGCGATCGGCCTACAGACCAACAGGGGGAATTTGGCGTCACATACCGCAAAATCTTGTTCAATCTGAACAATGCTCAGCTTGTCATTGCCACCTTTGGCTTGGATGGGAAATACGTAGTGAGCTCCCTTCTTATCCACGCCGACATAAATCTCGTCAGTTTCGATCTGGCCCATTTCCGGAACAGTGGTCCGAAGGTGATTTTGCAGTGAATAGCATGTAACGCCAGTGAAAATATCCACGAGTCGGTTGTATCTCACCTTCGCAAGGAGCGCTTGCTCATCATTAAAAGCGTACTTGGCAACAATACCCGGTGTGGCGTCAGGCACCTTTGTAATGGCCATCTGTTCGTTGGGGCGAATGGGTGTGTCTTTCACCAATGCAAAACTATATTTGGCGCGACCAGCCGGACGTATGACCCAAATCTGCCCTTCCCCGGCAAGGGCGGTAATCGTGTCCGGCAATATGGTCCGGTAACGGAAGCTGTAAACCAAGTCCCCAAGGTTCTTGGGCAGCTTGATTCTGAGCGCTGAGGCAATCTCCTCCATCTCGTCCCTGACAAACGGGACTTCTCGCATCCCCTTTTTATATTTCGAGAAGAATATTTTTTCGATTATCGCCGAATATCGATTTGCTTTTCTTGACGAGGCTTTTGGAGACTTTTTAGGCCGACGCGTTTTGGGTGGTTCTTCCTTCATGCTCATAAAGTTTGCGTTCGATTCTTGAGTCCAGTAATTAATTTTGGACGGGCCCGGCCAGCGGAGAACCACAACCTCTTCTCGGAGCTGTTCTTTGGTTGCGGTCGCTAGTCGTGTCCGAAACAAATCGATACCAACCACTTCGTAACCGGCAGATTTTGCAAGATCCGCCAAAAGTTGGCCTGTCCTTATCATTACCCGCAAATACGATGCTTGGTCCCCCACAACGTAAGCCAACTGGGCTCCGGGGCGGAGAATTGGACGAAGCGCCATAAGATGACGCGACATTCCCCCGAAGTAAAGTCTTGTAACGCGTGCATATAACTTTTCGAATCCGGATGTCTTGCCGAGTTCAATCCGCCGACGTTCGATGGAATCTGCGATGCGTTGTATTTCGTCATGATTTTCAACCACGCGGTCGTCAGTATCGCTCTTATATACGCTTCGGGTATTTGACCTGACGAGATTTTGCTTCAATCTGCGAAGATCGTCCTTGCTTGTGATGAATCCCAGCAGCACGGATTCGAGACGTGTCGTTCTTGTGTAATCCTTCTCATTTGGATACGGCGGAGAAGTGATTACGGCATCAATTGAACTTGGCTGCAAAAGCATGGCCAAATCCCTGGCGTCGGCTTGATGGATGACTGCCGGCGTGGACGCGCACCGGTTTAGTTTTCTCAAATCGCTTGCTATATTTTTGACTCCACGCAGCCACGTGCTTACGACCGCGGCATCCGATTTCAGAGTTCCAACTCCAATCTCTGGACCGAAATGCAAATTACTGATTTGGTCAACCAGGCTTTTCGCAAGAGCGAGGCGTTCGTGCGCAACAAATCTCGGATCCTTGTTTTCCTCCAACGTTTCCAAGAGTACCAGAGTTTTATGCATAGGAAGCGGACTGATGGAATCGGTTAATAGCAGCTTGAGGGTATCCGGGGTCAGAGTCTTAAGATCTGGAATAAGTCTTTGTTTTTTTCCAAACAGCGGAAGCCCCTCGTCATCCTCGATTCCCTGGCTCGCAAGTTTATCCAAAGCCTGCTTGGAAACGTAAGCGCCATGAGCAATCATTTCGTCCGGGTCTATTTCCCAATTGACTTTGGTCCGACTGGCGAACGCGGCCATTGGATTGGGTTCAACGCCACAGCTAGGCAATCCGAGTTTCTTGCACTCCACCAAAGTTGTGCCCGTGCCGCAAAAAGGGTCCAGAACCGTGTGGCTGGGAGTCAATCCAAAACGGTTGATGTAAGTTCTGACCAGATGCGCCGGGAAAGAAAGAATGAAGCGATACCAATCATGGGCCGCGCGATCCTCAATGCGAAGCCTGTTGTCTTCACGGGGACTTGGCAACAGATCGCTCTGCCTTCGTCCTGCTTCGACATCCGTCAATTTCATTGTTCCTGACATTACAGGAAAACGCGAGGGTTGGCACTAGGTAATTGGTTCCGATCCGTTGACATGTAATTTGTCACGCATTTTATGTGCATGTTCTTCCTCACCTGTTCACCTGCTCACCCGCCAACTGGCACGATTGTCGCTCGAATCCGAACGCTGATGCAAACCGTTGCGGCACCCGCACACGGGTGTTTCGGATTCGGAGACGTTGTCCCGTTTTGGGGCAGGCCCGGACCATGCGGCAGTCCGGTTGTCATGAGAGGAATCATAAATATGAAACGATTGCTGGTTGGTCTGCTTACTCTTTCCACCATCCTGAGCGCGGGCGCGGAAGAACTCGAATGGCTTACGGACGTGCCCGCCGCCCTCGCGAAGGCGAAGGCCGAAAATAAAATTGTGTTCATGGATTTCACCGGCTCGGATTGGTGCGGCTGGTGCATGAAACTGAAGAGCGATGTCTTCAGCCAGCCCCAGTTCACCGCCTTCGCCCGGGCCAACTTCGTCATGGTCGAGTTGGATTATCCGCATTCCAAGCCCCAAAGCGACGCCCTGAAAGAAGCCAATGCCGCCCTGGCCACGCAGTACGACGTACACGGATATCCCACCGTCATCCTGCTGAACGGCGCCGGGGATCAGGTCTGGAAAACCGTCGGTTTCCTGAGAGACGGCCTGCCCGCGTACATGGCCGAATTCGCAAAGCTCCCGGGCGTCAAACAAGCGGATGTCGCGAGCGCCGGTTCCGACCAGCCCTCCGACCCTCCCCGCCGCCCCCCGGTTTATGCCCCGTTTCCCCAAGTCGCGCCTGTTCATTACGATGATCTTGCCTTGAAAGGCGTCTCCATCGGTCCCGCCGGTCGCATGGCGATGATCAACAACGAAACTCTCGCCGTGGGCGAATCCGCCAGCATCAAGCTCAAGGACGGCCACGTCGTGGTCGTTTGCAAGGAGATTCATGACGATTCCGCCCTCGTCACTGTGGACGGGAAGCTGGTGGAACTTACGATGGGCCAGCACTGAGCTGTCGGGTAGCCATTTTGCGTTGCCCCAAAGATTGCCCCCGGCTTGCAACTACAGACGTGGCTTTCCGATGGCCCTGCCTGCGTCCGGCATAGGCAATCAGTTTGACTGGAACCGCCCGGCCGAACGAAGTAAAATTGCCCCCGCGCATGGGCCAGTTGCTTCTCATTCCGGATCCGCGGCCGCTCGACGAGCGGTTGGGCCGGAAATTTTTCCGCAAGGCCCCCAAACGGACCGGCGTTTACCTGATGCGCGATGCGGCCGACCGCGTGCTTTACGTGGGCAAGGCCCGGAATCTCCAGCAGCGGCTCCGCAATTACCGGATTGCCAATCCCGACCGCATGCCCCGCCGCCATCTGCGGATGGTCCGTGAAGTCGCGCGCATCGAGTTCCAGTTCTGCCCCGGTGAAACGGCGGCCCTCAAGCGCGAATCCAAACTGCTCCGTTCATTGCGGCCCAAGTTCAACCGCGCCGGCGTCTGGCCCGGAAAAACCCGGTTCCTCGCCTGGCGTTTGTCCGGTCAAAAGCTGGAACTGGCGGTCACGGACGTGCCGGAAGCAAGTTGGCGTCGGTTTGGCCCCTTGGGAAGCAGTGCGGGCCATTTGCGCGGAACCCTGCTGCGCCTCCTGTGGCTGGCGATGAACCCGGCTCGCTCCTTCGCCGAACTTCCAACGGGCTGGGCGCGTGGAAACTTCCCAGAAGGCGCGGCAATTGATTGCAGCCCGTTGGCGGCGGAAATCTCGGGATTGTTGGACACCTTCTTTTGGGAATCGTCGGATACGCTTGCGTTTTGGCTTGGCTCCCGGTTCACCACGCGGATCCATCCCTTCGAGCGCGGTGTGATTGACGGCGAACTCGAAGCCCTGAATGAATTCTCCACGAAAAGAGTCCAATCAGAGAACAGCGGCCGGCAGCTTGCGTTGTTGTAAAGGACGGCGGCGATTGATTATGCCGGCATGCGTCCTGGCCGGGGATGCGCTTTTTTCAAGCTGAATTGCCGAATTCGTCACTAAAAAACCTTGGGAAAAAGCACGTGTTTGGCAATAGATTCAGTGGTTCACAATATCGACACCAATCTCCTGACCCAAAGGCATACCATCACAACTCAAATCATTTTACAGAGCATCAGTCGCCGCGCGCGTCCATTGCGTTTGTATCTCTTGCTGTCCGCAGCGTGGCTGTCCGCGTTTGACGGCCGGGCGGCGGATACTGCAGCCTCAGACGCCGACGCTGCGGCCAAGATTTTTGATGTCCGCCAATTCGGCGCCCTCGGCGACGGCACGAACCGGGACACCGCCGCGATTCAGAAGGCGCTCGACGAATGCGGCAAATCCGGCGGCGTGGTTCACTTCGGGCCGGGCACTTACTTGTGCACGCCGATTACCCTGCACAGCAAGACCACCCTCCAGCTTGATGCCGGCGCCACCTTGCTTGGCACCGATGAGCCGGAGGATTACAAAAATCCGGAGAGAAAAAGCACCACGCTTTCATCCGCTTCGTTCCTGGCCCTCATCAATGGAAAAGATTTGACGGACGTAACCATCGCCGGCCCCGGGACGATTGACGGCGCCGGCGCGCGGTGGTGGGTGCCGGCCGAGGCGGCCCGCCGCAAGACACCCGGTTTCACCACGCCGCGCCCCCGGTTGATTCTTCTGACGCGGTGCAACAACCTGCGCGTCCAGGACATCACCCTGCAAAACTCGCCCAGCTTTCATCTCGTGCCGACCGAATGTGAAAACGTGGTCATCACCAATGTGACCATCACGGCGCCGTCCCATTCGCCCAACACCGACGCCATCGACCCCAGCATGTGCAAAAACGTGCTGATCACCCATTGTCACATTGATGTTGGCGATGACAATGTCGCCATCAAGTCCGGCCGCTACCTGCCGGGCCGTGAGTTCGCTTGCGAGGATATCACCGTCACGGACTGTACTTTCCTGCATGGGCACGGCATGTCCATCGGAAGTGAAACCATCGGCGGTGTGCGCAATGTAATCGTCCGAAATTGCACTTTCGAAGGCACGGAAAATGGGATTCGCATCAAATCTCAGCGCGGCAAGGGAGGAGTGGTGGAAAACATCCGGTTCAGTGACATCACCATGAAGAATGTGGATCCCGCCATCACATTCACCTGTTACTACATGAACAATTCAGCCGGGGACGCCGGCCGGCCGGCCGCTGCGAAGGAGGACGCCGCCGTGCCCGTGGACAACCGAATCCCGCTGTACCGCGACATTCACATCAGCAATCTTACGGCCACCTGCCAGAGAGCAGCGGGCGTCATTAACGGCCTGCCGGACGACGGTCTCATAACGAATGTCGTCTTCGAGAACGTGCGGATTACCGCGGCCACCACCGGCCTGAACATCCGAAATGCCCGGGGCATTCAGTTCAAGGACGTGCAGATTACACCCGGCGAGGGTCCTCCCTTGGTGCTGGACAACGTGCAGGCGGAAGGCCTAGAAAACATCAAGGGCATGCCATAGAAATAAACTGCGAAAATGCATGTTGCCTGATTGTGGGGGCAGGTTCATGCTCTTTTCTGCTGTTAAGGTCGTACAACGAGGCCGTACTTAGACGGTTATTGCCGCGGTAATCGTCCTTGTTTCCGTAGTTCTGCTTGTTTTGGGGCGCTTGGTGCAGAAATCTCAAGTTTTTATGCAGAAGATGGTGATTCTTAATGCGCCCGGAAGCTTTATTATATTGGTCATAGCGCCGGATTGAATTTGTTATTGAATTTGTCATATGGGTAAATCTTTGGAATTGGGGAGGTTTTCGCTGGGCGTCGGCGACCGTTTTGGGCATCAAGCCGGGGCACAGCTCCGGGCCTGCGTGATGGCCGCGAAGCGGGGCATCGAAGTCATCCCCGTTTGGAACAAATCCAACCGTGAGCACGTCACCATCAGCTCCGAACCGGCCGCGACCCGGGCGGCGGCGGATGCGGCCGTGAAGGGATTGCAATGGCAGAAGCCCTATCATGTGGATGCCGACCACATCCGGCTCGATACTGTGGGCCGGTTCCTTCCGCATTCGGATTTTTTCACCATTGATGTCGCCGATTCGATTGGCAAGCCGGCGGACCCCGGCAAGGTGAAGTCCTTCATTAAATTGCACCCCGAGCTGGTGGGGCAAATCCTCATTCCCCGCGTGGAACGGCCCTTTCAAACGACGCTGGCCGATGTGCAGCGCATCGTTGGAACGTATCTGCTTGCGGTGCAGGAGGCCGGGAAGATTTATCGCCATATTGCCGAGGCAAAGGGCGCGGGAAATTTCATTACGGAAGTCTCCATCGACGAGACCGACAATCCGCAAACCCCGCCGGAACTCCTGGTCATCCTTGCCGCCCTCGCCGATGAAGGAATCCCGGTGCAAACGATTGCGCCGAAGTTTACCGGCCGTTTCAACAAGGGGGTTGATTACGTCGGCGACACCACCCAGTTTGAAAAAGAGTTTAGCGACGATCTGGCGGTCATCGCCTTTGCCGTCCGGCAATACGAACTCCCGGCCACGCTCAAGCTGAGTGTGCATTCCGGCAGTGACAAGTTTTCCATCTATGAGCCGATGCGCCGGGCGCTGGCGCGGTTTGACGCGGGCCTGCACATCAAGACGGCGGGCACGACCTGGCTGGAGGAATTGATCGGTCTCGCGGAAGCCGGCGGCAGCGGGCTGGTGCTGGCCCGGGAGATTTACGCGGGCGCAATGGAACACGCGGACGAACTATGCGCTCCCTACGCCATGGTCATTGACATTGACCGCCAGCGGCTGCCTTCAATCGCCGCGGTGAACGGCTGGACCTCCGAACAGTTTGTTTCGGCGTTGCGCCACGACCAGGACAATCCGGCGTTCAATCCGCACCTGCGGCAATTGCTGCATGTCGGCTATAAAATCGCCGCCAAAAAGGGCGACCGTTATCTGGACGCCCTCAAAACGCACGAAGCTCAGGTGGCGAAAAACGTCACGGAGAACCTTTTCGATCGCCATATCAACCCGCTGTTTGTCGCCGGGCGCGAACTCGAACGGAACCAATCTGTCCAGCCGGCGCGCGCAGCCACTCTAAGAGCATGAAATTCATTCACGACGGGTTTCTCCTGCAAACGCGCACCGCGCGCCGCCTTTACCATCAGTTTGCCGAGGCCGAGCCGATACTGGATTACCACTGCCATCTCTCGCCGCAGGACATCGCGGAAAATCGCCAGTTCAAAAATTTGTTCGAGATCTGGCTCGAGGGTGACCATTACAAATGGCGCGCCATGCGTTCCAACGGGGTGGCCGAGCGCTTCTGCACCGGCGCGGCCGACCCGTTCGCGAAATTCCAGGCCTGGGCGGCCACAGTGCCGCATACCGTGCGTAATCCGCTTTACCACTGGACCCACCTTGAGTTGAAACGATATTTCGGAATCGACGAACTCCTCGACGAAGCCACCGCTGCGCGCATCTGGAAGGCGGCCAATGAACAACTTGCCTCACCCCGGCTCTCCGCCCAGGGCATTCTCAAAAAATTCCGCGTCAAGGCTCTCTGCACGACCGATGATCCGACCAGCGATTTGAAGCACCACAAGGCCATCGCAGCGTCCGACCTGGCCACCCAGGTGCTGCCCGCCTTTCGCCCGGACAAAGCGCTGGTCGTTCACAAACCGGAGCTATTCAATCAATGGGTGGAGTCATTGGGCGAGGCTGCCAACGTGGAAATTCGCACCTTTTCGAAATTTCTCGAGGCCCTGGCTGCCCGTCACGAGAGTTTTCACGCGCTGGGCTGCCGCCTTTCCGACCACGGCATGGACCGGTGTTATTCTGATTTTTGTTCAGAAAAGACCGCCGGCGCAATTTTTGCCCGGGCGCAAAAAGGAAAGGCCGCCTCGGAGGAGGAACACGCGCAGTTTGCCGCGTTCATGATGCTTTTCTTCGGCCGGTTGGACGCCGAAAAGGGCTGGACCAAGCAACTGCATCTCGGCGCGTTGCGCAATTGCAACACCCGGCTCATGCGCCAGCTCGGACCCGACACCGGCTTTGATTCGATGGATGATATTCCGCAGGCGCGCTCGCTGGCCGCGTATCTCGACCGTCTGGAGCAGGAGAACGCGCTGCCCAAGACCATCATCTACAACAACAATCCGACGGACAATTACCTCTTTGCAACCATGGCCGGCAATTTTCAGGACGGGAAGACTCCCGGCAAAATCCAGTTCGGCTCCGGCTGGTGGTTCTTGGACCAAAAAGAAGGCATTCAGTGGCAGCTCAACGCGCTTTCCAACATCGGCCTGCTCTCGCGTTTCGTCGGCATGGTGACCGATTCGCGGTCGTTCATGTCCTATCCGCGTCACGAGTATTTTCGGCGCGTGCTCTGCAACTTGATCGGGCGGGATGTTGAAAACGGTGAGATTCCGGACGACGAAATACTGGTCGGCACCATGATCGCCAACATCTGCTACGGTAATGCGCGCCAGTATCTGGCGCTGCCGGGAACTGGTTCAAACGAGGAACCGAAAAGATTGGCGGTTCAATCCAACGGCGAGGCCGCCGCGCGCCGTGCCAAATAAGCCTGCGGGGTGGCGCCGCGATTTTCCCGCTCAGTGCACGACGCCGTCCTGGAATTGCTTGGGCGGCATTCCGGTCGCCTGCTTGAAAGCCACGCAGAAACTGTTCGCGCTCTGATAGCCGCACATGCCGGCGAGCACCTCCAGTTTGTGATTTGATTCCGCCAGCAGCCGCTTGGCCCGCTCGATTCTGACACGGCGAAGTTCCTGTCCCGGAGTGCGCCCCACATTTTCCAGAAACGCCTTGTGCAGTCCGCGCCGGGACATCGCCGCCACGCCGACCAGGTCCTTTACGCTGATGGGCTGGCTGGCATGTTCCAGGATGAAGCGAAGGCTGTTGGCCACGCCCTTGTGTTTGACCGCCAGCAAATCGCTGCTTTTGCGCGTGACCACGCCCGAGGCGGGAACGCGGACCGGTTTCTCCTGCGCCTTTTTTCCATTCATCAAATCTTCCAGCATGGCGGCTCCGGTGTAACCCAGGGTTCCCAGATTGGTGTCCACGCTCGAGATGGGTGTAAGCATGGCATCCGGGGCCAGCAAATTATTTTCCGCGCCCACGATGGCCACCTCCTCCGGCACCATCAGGCCGGCGCTCTCGCAGGATTCGAGCACTTCGAGGGCCTGCTCGTCGCTGGCGGCGAAGACTGCCAGTGGCTTGGCCAGGGGTTTCAATTGCGCGATCAGCCACTTTCGTTTGCGTTTCCATTGGTCGCGGTTGTCGCGAAATTCCGGGGATTGATGCCATCGCAACCAGGTGCAGGCGTGCCCGGACCGCTTCAAGGCCTCGTTAAAACCCGCGCCCCGCTCCTCGTAGGACCAGTTGTCCGTGTCGCTGTAAAACATGAAATTATGAAAACCGCGCGAAAGAAAATGTTCGGCCACCAGTTGGGCGGCGTGCGCGTGGTCCTCCAGCACCCGGGCGTATTTCATCTGCGGCCGGCGGAAACTGAAGTCCACGGTTGGTTTCGCCGCGTGCGCCACGAAATCCGCCAGATCATCACCAGCCCCGAGCCAGGCCAGTATGCCGTTCCCCTCCCAGCCCCAGGGAATGACCCGCTCCCTCGCCAGATTGGCCGAGAGATGCCAGTTGTGCTCCAAGGCGAATTTTTCTATGCCCCGGTGCAGCCGGTAATCATACCATCCCAACGCCACCAGAACACGCTTTTGGCTTTTCTTCATTGATAGTGTTGAGAAAGTGCACCCTGCGCTCATTCTTTTCAACCACTTTTGCGGACAGACGTATCTCCTCTCACTTCAGAACTCCTGTCCGGGTCGCTTCTTTTCTTCACACGCCGTCCGTCTCGCGCGCGAGCGCCGAACCACGCGTCGTTTTAAAACATCGGCAGAGAATTCTGTGATTATGGTTAATGGTTTCAGGATAAATCCCCGGATTTTCGTCATATTAGAATTACAGGTGGACGAACAATATTTTACTTATGGAAAATGTTCCGGATTTAACCGACTTATACACAGACACTTGCGCTTGCGTGTCAACCCACAAGCCATTTGTTGTGATTTTCGGAGCGTTTGTTGCAGCATCGTGGTTCACCAACCCTTGCTGATTGCGCTGCGACGACCAGGATGACCAAAACTGCGCGAACTGGTGGTTGCTCCCCGGCTTGGAATCGTCAGAGGCGGCCCCGATTTCTGTGCCGGGTCACCTTGTTGCAATTTTTTTATTTTTTTGATTGTGAGCCGATGCTGGCTTTGGTTCTCAATTTTCATACAGCTTTGCAACTCTTCGGGGATGTGCGGAGCGGCAAACTTCGCTACCCTGTTGTGAACCAAAAGAACACTGATGAACCGCTTCGCCATGCCACGTCGTCTGGTCTTGAACCGCGGGGAGCTTGCGTCTTCACAGCCTTAACCAACCAACCATCCATCGAATATGAAGCTTAATAAGATCACTCTCCTGTTTGCAGCCGTCATGTCGGGTGTTCTCGCGGGTCAAAACGCCGGCGCGACCACGCTTTTGATCGAACAGTTCTCCGGCTATGCCACGGGAGACCTGGGTTCCCCGGGCACGGGCAACACCGGCAGCGTGCCCGGTTGGAACAACCCCAACGCCAGCATCACGGTCACCAATGGAAGTCACAGCCTTGATGGCACGGGTTTGGGCCTCGTCTCATCCGCCGGCGACAAGGTCACCATCTCCGCCACGGCCGGCTTGAGCGTTTACAACAAATTTGCCAACCCCAGCAATTTTCCTCAAACGACCCAAACCAATATTTATTACTCCTTCCTGTACCGGTTCAACGTCGGAACGGATGTCACCAACGGCCAGGTGGTCATGCAGGTGGTCCGGCAGAACAGCAGCACGGCGGTTGATCTGCAATTGTTCGCCAAAAATGCCGGCGGCGCCAATGTTCAACTGGGCATCGCCAAGCCGCTCGGCAGCTCGACCAATTACGCCCCTAATATTATTGCGGCCGGACAAACAGTTTTTGTCGTGGTCCGGGAGCAGATCATTCCGGGCACGACCAATGACATTGACGATTTGTGGATCAACCCGCCTCCCGGTTCGTTCGGCACCAACGAAGCCAATGTGCCGCCTGTCAGCGCCACCACCTCCGATGGCACCGAGGACCAAAGCACCACCGGGCCGGGCCGGTTCTACGTCGGCTCGGGTGCCAGCGCCAATTTGGATGAACTTCGCATCGCCACGAGCTGGGCCGAGGTGACCCCGCCCGTGGGCCAGTGCATCAATGCAAGCATTACTGCTGACCCGACGAACGTGACCCAGGTTGCGGAGATCTCCGCAACCTTCTCAGCGACCGCCACCGGCACCAGTCCAACCTATCAGTGGCAGATCAGCAAGAACAGCGGGAGTACTTTCTCCAATATCGTCGGCGCCACCACCGCCATCTATACGACGCCGAACCTCGTCCTCGCCACCGACAACGGCAACCAATATCGGATGATCGTCAGTGTTCCGTGCAACAGCACCTCCGCCACTTCCGCCGTTGCGACCGTGTCGCTCACCGCTCCCATTGTAACGCCGCCCGGCCTGGTGATGTATGATACTTTTGCCGATCAGATTCGCGACAACACACCCGTGACCACCAACAACTCCGTCTGGCGCACGTCAGTTTCCGCGGATTTGAGCGCCTTCCCCGGGCCGGGCATGGTCGGCCTTCCAGTCTCCGGCGGCTCAAGTTTGTGGCTGGGCTATTTTACGGATATCACTGATACAAACGTTCCGCCCGTTGATCTGGCGGTCGGGACCACCATGAAAGTCACCCTGCCATTTATTCCGGCTTCGTACAATTCCTTTACCAACAATGGAACCATGCGGTTCTGTGTGTATGATTACGCTGATGGCGGCACGCCCCTCACTGAGGACAGCACCGCCGCCGGCGGGAGCACGGGCAACGGTGCCGGCGTCCGGGGCTACATGCTCAGCCTTGACTTTGGGCCGACCTTCGCGGCGAACTCGCCCTTGTCCCTGCTGGTGAGAAACGGCGTCGGCGACATCAACCTCATGGGTACCACCGGCGATTATCTGTCCATGGGCAGCGGGCCCTCCGGGGGCGGATTTACCGGTATGCCCGCGTTCCAAGCCGGCACCACCTACACGCTGGTGCTTTCGGTGAGCCGGACGGATGTCAACTCGATTGACCTTACGGCGGCGATTTCCGGCGGCGGCACCAACTGGTCGTTCACCGCCACCGAAACCAATTTCGCCTACCATCGGTTTGATTCCTTTGGCATCCGGCCCAGTTCGCTGGAAACCACCGCGGACCAATTCACCTTCCCCACCTTTGAGGTTGAGGTGGATCAAAATGCCGTCTCGGTGACTCCGTTCCCTCTGTCGATCCAGCACTCCTCGGCGAATGCCGTGGTCCTGACCTGGACTTCAGTGCCGACAGCCCAGTATGACATCCAATCCACCGCGTCTCTAAATCCCACCTCTTGGATCACCAACGCGACCGTGACGGCTTCCGGCACCTCAACCTCGTATACCAATACTCCCCTCTCGGGCAGCTCCCGGTTCTTCCGGGTGGTATCGCCGTAGGCCGGGTTCAGATTCGTTTAGGTCTGGGTTAATGGAGACCGCCGCGTGAGCCGGCGGTCTCTTCTTTTCAACGGGGCAAGCTTATTCCCACACGTCGTTTTCGGGACGTCTTTCAGGGGGAAAACTACCATCATCACTGCCTTGTTTCAGGACAATACCGATGATGTTGTCCATGTCTTTAGGACAGTTTTGGCCTTCCTGTAGTGGCATTTCAAAAACAGGCATACAACCTGTGGGGGTTGCTGCATTTCGACGCTTCTGCGAGGTATGGCATCCGGCTTGCTCAACCCCAAGTGCGGTTCGCATTGGGCAATCTGTGAGCGATGACAGTAATCATATAAACCCGCTCAATGCTTCGTTCACGCCGCGGCAGAAAGAATAAAATTGTATGAAAATCCGTTCCTTGCGCAAAACCGGCTTCACCCTCGTTGAAATCATGATCGTTGTGGCCATCATCGGTCTGTTGGCGGCCATCGCCATTCCCAACTTCGTGCGCGCCCGCACGACCGCCCAGATGAATGCCTGCATCAACAACCTCCGCCAGATTGACGGCGCCAAGCAGCAGTGGGCTCTGGAGCACCAGGCGGTTTCCACCGCGGCACCTGGTGCCACGGACATTCAGCCCTATATGGGTCGTGGCAGCAGCGGCACGCTCCCGAGCTGCCCGGCTGATTCCAGCAAAACCTTCGCGACGAGCTATGCCACTGGTCTGGGCAACGTTCAAACGGCCCCCGTTTGCAGCATCGTTCCCGCCACGCACGTCCTGAATTAATAACAATTCTTGCCGCGGCAAAAAAGGGTCCGGGGATTATCTTCCCGGACCTTTTCCTTTTGTACGGGGACACTCGCCGATGGCCGCGTCTTGTTAACGGGATTCTTCGCGGGCCAGAAGGATTTTGCGGGAAGGCACGAATCCCGCGACGAACTGGCGGCGGAATTCGCCAAAGCTCCCGGCGGCAACGGCGGCGCGGATGTTCGCCATCAATTTCATGTACATGTGCGA
Organism: Verrucomicrobiia bacterium; assembly: GCA_035570675.1. Classification (GTDB taxonomy): domain Bacteria; phylum Verrucomicrobiota; class Verrucomicrobiia; order Limisphaerales; family Pedosphaeraceae; genus DATMLG01. The sequence continues at coordinate 20,023 of DATMLG010000051.1, forward strand.
GTTGTGCACGCTCACCATCCGCAGGCCAAGAATCTCGCCGACCTTGAGCAGGTGCCGGATGTAGGCGCGGCTGAAATTCCGGCACGCATAACACTCGCAGCCTTCCTCGATCGGCCCGAAATCCGCCTTATTGAATCCCGCCTTGATGTTGACCGCCCCCCGCGCCGTGAAGGCCGTGCCGTTGCGGGCAACGCGCGTGGGCAGCACGCAGTCAAACATGTCCACGCCACGGGCCACCAGTTCCACGAGCTGCGCGGGCGTGCCCAGGCCCATCGCATAACGCGCCTTGCCGGCGGGCAGGAACGGCTCCGTGAATTCAACCGCCTGCATCATCTCCGGCTCCGGTTCGCCGACGCTGACACCGCCGATCGCGTAACCGTCAAAATCCATCGCCACGAGCTCGCGGGCGCAGGCTTCGCGGAGCGGGGCGTCGTTCCCGCCTTGGACGATGCCAAACACCTGCTGGCCGGGCGCGCGGGGTTGTTCCCGGCATTCCTTCGCCCAACGGATGGTGCGCTCCACGGCGGCGCGCAACTCGCGCGGGCCGCTCGGGTGTGGCGGGCAATCGTCAAAAACCATCGCGATGTCCGAGCCCAGCGCGCGCTGGATTTGCATTGCCTCCTTTGGCCCAAGAAACAGCAGCGATCCGTCCAGGTGCGACCGGAATTCAACGCCGTGCGGTTTTATCTTGGCGATCTTGGCGAGGCTGAACACCTGGAACCCGCCGCTGTCCGTGAGGATGGGATGCGGCCAGTTGATAAACTCGTGCAGCCCGCCCGCGGCGGTGATGACGTCGAGACCGGGCCGGATGTGAAGATGATAGGTGTTGCCGAGGATGATTTGCGTGCCCATTTCGCGCAGCTCGCGGGGATCCAGCGCCTTGACACTGCCCTGCGTGCCGACGGGCATGAAAGCCGGCGTATCAATGACGCCGCGCGGGGTGGTCACCCGGCCGAGACGCGCGCGGGAGCTGGCGTCAGTTTTAAACAATTCGAACATGAAGCGCAGGTATAAAACAGGAAACGCCCGGTTTGAACATGATAAATTCTGGCCGACTCCGGTCCGCGCAATTTTATGGCACAGCCCGGGCCAAAGTCCTAATATGGCCCGGCTTTGGCATCCATGAAAACCAGGACTGCTCCCGGGGACGATGCTTCAGGCGCCGGGCGGTTTGCGGCGCATTGGAAGGCGGAAACGCTGGCCATCCTCGCGCTGGCCGCCATGGCTGCGTGGTGCCTCGCCACTTCCTGGCGCAAATGGCCCGACCCCATCGCGGATGCCGGCACGCAATGGTATGTCTTCTGGCGGCTGGCGCACGGCGCGGCGCTGTATCACGATGTCACTTGGAACTACGGGCCATTGTCGGCATGGTTCGACGCGGAATTGTTCAAGCGGTTCGGGCCGGGAATGATGGTGCTGGTGACGGCGAACCTGGTGGTCTACGGCGCAATTGTCGCGCTGGCGTATCTGGCCTTCCGCAAGGCGTGGGGGCGGCTCGGGGCGTTCGCCGCGCTGGCGGTGTTCATCATGGTCTTCTCATTTTCGCGGCTGAATGGCATCGGTAATTACAATTACGCAACCCCCTACGCGAACGAAAGCACCCATGGCATGTTGCTGCTGCTGGTGACCGTGTTCGTCACGGTTTGGTGGTGTCACGGGCCGTCGGGGTGGGCGGCGTTTTTCCTGGGGTTGTGCGGCGGGCTGGCGGTGGTGCTGAAGCCGGAGTTCATGCTCGCGTGCGGTTTGCTGGGAATCTGCGCGTTCATCGTGCGCTGGGTGCAACAGCAGCGCGTGAGCGTGGTGGAATTCCTGCTGGCCTGCGCGGGGCTGGTGCTGCCAACCCTGGCTTTCACCGCGCGGTACGCCATCAATGAATCGTTCGCATCGGCGTTCGTGGACGCGAGCCAGGCCTGGTGGCAGGTTTTGGTGGACCGGCATTACGTGCCAATGGTGCAGCAACGGATTTTCCTCGGCCTGGATAATCCGTGGACTTACGCGCTGACAGAAGCAAAAGCCACAAGCCGCGTGTTGGTGGTGATCGGGGCGATTTGGGCGGGGGGATGGATTGCGAACCGGCCGTGGAGACCGGTTATTCGCGGCGTGATGATCGTGGCGGCCGGCGTGCTGGTCTATTATTTCCGGCCGCCGGAACCGGCCGTCGCCGATGGTTGGACAAATGGATGGCTTTATGTGGGCGCCTGCCTTCCGGGAATGATGGCGCTGGTGTTTTTGCTAACGGTGGCGCAGGCGGCGGCCCAGGTGCGGCGGACGGGCCGCGTGGAGGAAGGCACGATGATGGCGCTGGCGCTGGCGCTGGCGGCGGGCGCGATGCTGGCGCGGATGCCATTGCATGCGCGCATTGATCACCTGGGATTTTACCAGGCGGCACTCGCGGGAATGGTGACGGCGGCGTTCATGGTCGCGCAAATCCCGCGCTGGACCGGTTCCGGTTCCTGGGGCCGATGTCTGGCGACGGCGGGCAGCGTGGCATCGTTGGCGATTGGCTGCGTGATGATCGCGAAAATGTCCTTTGCGGCGCACGCCGGGCAAACGGTGGCGCTCGGCGAGGGGCGCGACCGGTTTTATTGTGATGCGCCGGACATTGATGAAACCGGCTCGCTCATCAAATGGACGGTGGAATATCTGCAAACAGTCCCTCCGAGGGCCACCGTGTGCGTGCTGCCCGAGGGCGCGATGATCAATTACCTTTCGCGGCGGAACAACCCGGTAAGCGCCGCGCGCGACGACAAAGAAGGGGTGGCGGACATGAGCCGGACGCCGCCGGACTATGTCGTTTTTGTGTCGCGCAATCTGGTTTCACTTGGCATGGCGAAATACGGCCAGCCGGGCGAACCGGGCTATCCGATTCTGCAATGGTTGCACACGAATAATTACGTCGTCGCGGCGGGCCAGGGCGGTGATCCGTTTGATTCGGAAAGCCATCACAAGGGCGTGCTAATTCTGCGGCATGAGCCGAAGTCCGCACCGCCGCCCGCGTCCAAACCGGCAATCCCGGCGGCAGCCGCACCGATGGACAAACCGAGTTGACCGGAAGTCCGCGGGCACAGGCCGAGGTCATGAGAAATTCGGCGGTGAATTGTAATGGGAATCACCCCCGGCCTGTGCAAACATGCCATGTGTCGGGGCCGGACGTTTAACGGAATATCGTAATCGAACAACGACAACCAAATTCAGCTTATGAAAAAAACGTTCATCATTTTGGGAGCCATCGCCGCCGTGATCGTGTTGCTCGTGGTCGTCATCGGGCTGGGCATCGCGGGAGGCTATAACCATCTCGTCGGCCTTTCGCAGGGCGTGGACAGCGGCTGGGCGCAGGTGCAAAACGATTATCAACGGCGCGCGGACCTGATTCCAAACCTGGTCAGCACCGTGTCCGGCGCGGCCAACTTCGAGAAATCCACACTGGAGGCGGTGACAGAGGCGCGGGCGTCCGTCGGGAGGGTGCAGATTGACTCGAAGAGCGCGCCGACGGATCCGCAGAAGCTGGCGCAATTCCAGCAGGCCCAGGACCAGCTTGGCTCGGCGTTGTCACGGCTGCTGGTGGTCTCGGAAAATTATCCGCAACTCCGGGCGACGGAAAATTTCCGCGACCTTCAAACGCAGTTGGAGGGGACAGAAAACCGCATTGCGGTCGCGCGCAAGGATTTCAATGATGCCGTGCAGGCCTATGACACGGCGGTGAAATCCTTTCCGGGAATGTTTTACGGGTTCAAGGAGAAGCCGTATTTCACCGCGGCGCCGGGCGCGGAAGCAGTTCCCAAGGTGGGCTTCAACTTCGGCGGATCGGGCACCAAC
>DATMLG010000052.1:0-10203 GCA_035570675.1 Verrucomicrobiia bacterium
CCAGGGAGTTCCGGCGGAAAGAACGAGATGAACGACACAAAATTTTATACGGATTTGGAAAGGACCGATGTCCTCGCCGTCACGGATGACGGCGGAAACGCAACCGCAGTTCCACCGACCCAGGCTGCCCCCGCCCATTCGACGAGTAACGACGACGAATTGCTGGACGCCTATTCGCGCGCGGTGACCAAGGCCGCGGATCTGGTCAGCCATGCGGTGGTAAACATCGAGGTCCACAAACGCGCTCCCGACCGGGGCGGTTCTGCACGGTCCGTGCGCGCAGGCAGCGGCTCGGGTTTCATCATCAGCCCCGATGGCCTCGTGTTGACGAACAGCCACGTGGTCCACGGCGCGGACAAGATAGAAGTAACGCTCGACGACGGCCGTCGGCCGGACGCCCATCTCGTGGGCGAAGACCCGGATACGGATCTGGCGGTGTTGCGCATTTACGCGCCGAACCTTACCGCTGCAAAACTCGGCGAATCCAAGGACCTGCGCGTCGGCCAGTTGGCCATCGCCATCGGCAGCCCCTACGGATTTCAATACACCGTGACGGCGGGCGTGGTCAGCGCGCTGGGCCGGTCCTTGCGCGCCAATTCCGGCCGGCTGATGGACGACATCATCCAGACCGACGCCGCGCTCAATCCCGGCAATTCCGGCGGGCCGCTCGTCAATTCCCGCGGGGAAGTCATCGGCGTGAACAGCGCTGTGATCCTGCCCGCGCAGGGAATCTGTTTTGCCATCGCGATTGACACCGCCAAATATGTCGCCGGCTGGCTCATCAAGGATGGCAAGATCCGGCGCAGCTACATCGGCGCAGGCGGCCAAAACGTGAAATTGCACCGGCGGGTGGTGCGCTTTCACAATCTCCCCGTGGAAACAGGACTGCTCGTAGTGTCCGTGGAACCAAACAGCCCGGCCGAACGCGCGGGACTTGTGGTGGGCGATGTGATCGTGGAATTCGCCGGCCAGCCGGTCGCCACCATTGATGCGCTGCACAAGCTGCTCACCGATTCGCGCATCGGCATCCGGACCCCGCTGACCGTCATCCGGCACACCGAGAAGCTCGCGCTGGAAATCACGCCGGCCGAATCCCAGCCGCCCGCGGAAGGTTGAGAGGTGCCTCATTGCCCGCCCCGCGCAACTGGCGCGGGCGGGCTTGCAGGCTCCGTGCCTGGGGAAAAAGAATTGCCTTCGCGCCGGGAAGGGAATAAAGAAACCAGCGTGAATTTCCCTCAATGGCCCGCACAAAAGCCCGGTATGGCACGTTTTATTCGGGTTCTGGTCACGCTCGCTGCCGTGGCGATGTTCTCCAACTTTTCCGCGGCGCAAACTCCGCCTTCGGCTTCCGAAGCCGCCACCAACTCCCCGACGGTTCCACCACAAAACAGGGGTTGGGGTGGTTTTGCTGGCCCGGCGGACAAGCCCGCGCCCAGGAGGGACGCCAATTCGCAACTGGCACACCAGCAGTTGCTGGAGAAGGCCAAAAAAGGCGGCATCGACATCTATTTTGAAGGGGACTCGATCACGCGCCGATGGGGAGCCAGCGACCCCATGTACAAGGACAATCTGGCAAACTGGAACACGAACTTCTTTGGATGGAATGCGGCAGATTTCGGTTGGGGCGCAGACCGGGTCGAAAATATTTTATGGCGGCTGGAGAACGGGGAATTGGACGGGGTGAATCCCAAAATCATCGTCTTGCTCGCGGGCATCAACAATGTGGGCGCGCAGCCGGGTAACGACGCCAAGGTGGAGGACATCACCCGGGGTCTCAAGGCGGTCGTGGACATTTGCCGGACGAAGGCCCCCGACGCCACCATCATCATCACCGGCATTTTCCCGCGCAACGACAACCTGGCCGTGATCCCTACCATCAACAAAATCAACGACAACCTCGCGAAGATGGCGGACGGAAAAAAGATTCGTTATCTCAATGTGAATGACAAGCTGGCCGACCCGGACGGCAAACTTTTCGACGGCATGATGAACAGCCACGACAAGCTGCATCCCACCGTCAAGGGTTATCAGGTGTGGGCGGATGGATTGAAACCCATTTTCACCGAATTGCTCGGGCCTCCGGCCGCGACCGACCATGCTCCCGCGCCCACCGGCGACCCGAGCGCCCATGCCGCGCCCGCAGCAGGACATTGATCCCAAGGCCACACATGACTTGGATCCGGGCCAAAAATTTGGTCGTCATTTTGTTTCTTCTCGCTCAACCCCTTTTTTCCGCTTCCCTCGAAGCGCAATCCGCGCCGCGGGAAAAGATTTCCATCAACGACGACTGGCGCTTCACGAAGGGCGACCCGTCCAATTGCCCCGTAAGCCTTCTCTACGACGTCAGGCCGCAACCGCAGAGGCGCGGCGCGGCTGGAGCCCAGGCGGATGCCAACGCCGCGTCCAAGGACGCGGAGGCAACGCCACCGGCCGTGGTGAAGCAATGGATTCTGCCCACCGGCAATGATTTCATAAAGGACCCCTCAAAAAAATTCGCCAGGCCGGAGGGGAATCTCGGCGATGGCGTCGCGTATGTGCAGCCGGATTTTGACGACCGCTCATGGCTGCAGGTGGATTTGCCGCATGATTGGGCCATCACGGGCCCGTTCATCACCACCGGCGGCGGCGGCATGGGCCGGCTGCCGACGGCCGGGATTGGATGGTATCGCAAAAAACTCGACATCCCGAAGGAAGACGCGGGCCGGTCCATTTTTCTGGATGTGGACGGAGCGATGTCTTACGCGATGGTGTGGTTGAACGGCAAGTTCGTCGGCGGCTGGCCATATGGCTATGCATCGTGGCGGGTGGAACTGACACCCTTTGTGAATCCGGGCGGCGAGAACGAACTGGCGATCCGCCTGGACAACCCGCCCGATTCGTCGCGGTGGTACCCGGGCGCCGGAATTTACCGCAATGTCTGGCTCGTCAAGACTTCGCCGGTGCATGTGGCGCATTGGGGAACTTATCTCACCACGCCGACTGTTTCGTCAGAGGCGGCGACAATTAATCTAAAAGTGACCGTGGACAATCATTCCGATCAAAGCGCGAACGTTACCGTATCCACTCAAATCTTTCGCCTCGATGCCAACGGCCAGAAATCTGGAACCGCAGTTAGCAGCATTACGCCATTGAGTCTGCTGATTCCTCCTAATGGCAGCATGGTTGCTGAAGGTAATGGAATCGTGGTTGATCCGAAGCTGTGGGGACCACCGCCGCAACAGCAGCCCAATCGCTACCTGGCCCTCACCACCGTGACGCAGGGTGACAAGGTGTTGGACACGTACGAAACTCCCTTCGGCATCCGGACGCTCAAGTTCGATCCCAACGAAGGGTTAATAATCAACGGCCAGCACATTCTCATCAACGGCGTGTGCGATCATCATGATCTGGGGGCGCTGGGTGCGGCGCTGAATGTCCGCGCCCTGCAGCGGCAGTTGGAAATGCTGCAGGAGATGGGCTGCAATGCCATTCGCACCAGCCACAATCCCCCGGCGCCGGAATTGTTGGAGCTGGCCGACAAAATGGGTTTTCTGATCATGGACGAGGCGTTTGATGTGTGGGTCCGGCAGAAGACGCCCCTGGACTTTCACCTCATTTTTCCGGACTGGCACGAGCAGGATTTGCGGTCCCAGTTGCGGCGCGATCGAAATTGCTCTTCGGTGATTCTCTGGAGCATCGGCAATGAGGTGGGCGAACAATTCACGAGTACCAACGGAGCGGCAGTGGCAAGAATGCTCGCCGAGATTGTGCATGAGGAGGACGCCACGCGACCCGTGACCAGTGCCTTGAATTGGTCGCAACCCACGCATCCGCTTCCCGCGGCGCTGGATGCCATCGGTCTCAACTACCAGGGCGCGGGGATACGCGGGTCGCCCGGCCAGTATCCGGCTTTCCACGAAAAATTCCCGGACAAATTCATTTTCGGCAGCGAAACGGCTTCCGCGCTGAGTAGCCGGGGTGATTACGTGTTCCCCGTCGCCACCAATAATGGCGCGGCCGTGGGCTCGAACTCGGGAGAGGACCGTCCGCACCATCAAGTCAGTTCCTATGAGCTGTACTACGCGGCCTTTGGCGCGTCGGCGGACAAGGTCTTCGCCTCCCAGGAAAAAAATCCGTATGTCGGCGGCGAATTCGTCTGGACGGGCTGGGATTATCTCGGCGAACCGACGCCGTTTGATTCTTCGCGCAGTTCTTATTCGGGCATCATTGATCTGGCGGGCTTCAAGAAGGACCGGTTCTACCTGTATCAGGCGCACTGGCGCCCCGATTTCCCGATGGCGCACATTTTGCCGCATTGGACTTGGCCGGAACGAGTCGGGCAGGTCACGCCCGTCCATGTCTTCACTTCCGGCGATGAAGGTGAATTATTCCTAAATGGCAAATCACTTGGCCGCAAAAAGAAGGGCCCTTACGAATACCGCCTCCGCTGGGACGATGTCGTTTATCAACCGGGAACGCTTAAGGTGATTATCTACAAGAACGGCAAAAAGTGGGCCACCGATGTGATGGAAACGGCAGGCGACGCCGCGAAGCTCAAGTTGGACCCGGACCGCGACCAGATTCGCGCGGACGGACGGGATTTGTCCTTCGTCACGGTCATGGTGACGGACAAGAGCGGACGCACCGCTCCCCGCGCGGACAATCGCATCCACTTCACAATCGAAGGCCCCGGCGAAATCGTGGCGACGGACAACGGTGATCCGACAAGCCTCGAATCGTTCCAGTTACACGATCGCAAGGCGTTTTACGGTCTGTGCCTGGTGATTGTTCGTGGGGAGCGCGGACAGCCGGGAACCATCAAGGTTACCGCGACGGGTGATGGTTTGGAGAATGGAACAGTGACAATTAAAACCGTGGCGAACTGAAAGTTCCGAAGGGCGGGGGGAAAGGAATTGTCAGAACGACGAAAAGGGAATAAAGGGAAGAGGAAATTGTCGAGGGGCTGGGACTGCGCCGCCAACGCGGTCGGCCTGAAACCATGATAAAAATATGCCATTATGCATCCCTGACCCCTTTCCCGGATGGAAAACTGGCAAGCCGAGGCGGAGTTTGCTACAATAGTGACTTCTGGCCGCAACTGACGTCAACAATGAATACGTTAATAAGACAACTTCAAGAGAACCCAGAAAGGTACATTGGCTCTATAAATGTATTTGCCTTAAGAGCATTTGCGGACGGTTACAAATGCTGTTTGGCGCAAATCGGTGTCAACGTTGACAGAACAACGCAGGCCTGGGATGAGTTCGTGCACCATCTTGAAACGGACGGCAGGCGGTCACCGGGCTCCCCTACTTACCAGATGTATTTGGCTGCATATAGCGACACTGCCGCCCTGCATTTATGTTTGGATGAATTGCAAAGATGTACCGTTTATGTTGATCAAGGGTACGCACAGGAGCAAAACGGCGCGTCCGTGTCCGCTTCGTGCGACATATTCACCCAACTTGACGATGTCCGCAGACGTATCGTCATGTATTTGCCATTCACAACTATCGAGATGCTATTTGCGTTTAGTAGTGGCTTTAGCAACGCGGCGATAACTCATCCAAGCAAGAGCGATATGGCACGAGCGAATTTGGAGGAATTTGAAAGGTGGCTTTGTAATAAGTATGAACTGCAAGGTCGTTGCCGCTGGGACAGATTGATTTTAGTCCATAGCAATTTTGATCAAGGCAAGGCGCTACCAAAGTTTTTCGAGGAGTTAGACTGCTTTCGGGAGCATAGTCAGTCTGAGTCGTAACAAGGGACCACGTGATTTCGTGGGTCTACGTGGGCCTTGGCATTAAATCTTGCAATTGGTTGGAAGGGGTCATGGATGATTTGACAAAACAAAGATTTGGAGTAAAGATCTGGGCGTTGGTGATGGTGGGAGGGATTAGGACGAGCCCAAAGTCCAAAAGTGCTAGCGCACTGCCATTACGTCCAAAGTGGAATAGTGCGGATCTAACGATCCGGCGCGCTGTCTGCATGGCGGCGCGGGCGAGTTCTTTGACAATTTAATCGGGCGAAGAGACGCGAATTGCCGCCAATTGAAAGCGGTCAGCATTGACCAGGGTCGGCGGCCACTTGCTTAAGCGGTCGAAGGTGGGATTATCCGGGAGCTTAAGCGGGATTAAGTGGGATTATGCGGGACGAAAATCGGCCGCTTCCCGCTTAATCCCGGATATTCCCGCGTATTCCCGCGTATTCCCGCGTATTCCCGCATAACAGCATTTGTGAAATTTTAACCAGGGACCTGCCGCGACGGGCGCGAGCACGGCGGGTGAACAGTCCTAGCGGACCGCCAAATGAACACGGATGCTTAGCACGGTTTAGCGCGGTGGAAAATCGGGGTTCGCCGAGGTAAAACGACGTAAACCGCGATAAACCGAGCTAACGGGGTTGGAAAAAATTCGGAGTGCGAATGCGGATTACGGGGATTCGGCGAGACGCCGAATCGAACCCGCGAAACGCGGGTGTTACCCGGAAATGGGGAAAGGAAGCGACTGCCGGTTGTACCGCTGAACCGAATGAATCGACGCAAGTAGTTGATTTCCCGCTTATTCTCGATGGAAAAAATGAAAAACTGTGCCGAAATGGGAAGTGCAAGAGGCAAATGCGGAGCTGCCACGAGCAACACGGACCAGTGGCGTTTGTTTCCTTATCGTAATATAATTGACACACGATTGAAACAATTGCGGGGCAGAGTCGCCCGCGAAATGAAAGCCACCATGAAGCCCGAGAAAGACCGTATTGCTTGCAGACAGTCGAGGACCACCTTCGTCGCAGCCATGTTGATGGCGTTGCTGATGGCGTCCGCGGCGTTTGCTGATGACGATGACAAGACACCAGACACCAACGGTTATCCGGCACTGAAGGACGCGGTCATCCTTATCATCCGGCACGCGGAAAAAACGGCGAGCGGCGATGAGCTGTCGCCGGACGGTTACAAACGCGCCAATGCGTATGTGAATTATTTCAAGAATTACCAGGTGGATGGCAAGTCGTTGAAGATCGATTACCTGTATGCCGCCGCGGATTCCAAAAACAGCAAACGGGTGCGGCTGACGGTGGAACCGCTCAGCAAGGCGACGGGCCTGAAGCTGGACAACCGCTTTGCCAACAAAAAATTCCAGGGCATGGTGGACGAACTTCACGCCACGAGCCACGGCCACGAAATTCTCATTTGCTGGCACCATGGCCAGATTGCGAACATGCTCGTGGCGCTCGGCGTGGATCCCGCGACCCTGCTGCCGAAGGCCAAATGGCCCGATGATGTTTTCAATTGGGTGCTGGAATTGCACTACGATGACAATGGCCGGCTCATTCCTTCACAAACGAAGCGCATCAATGAAAATTTGATGCCCGGCGACGCAGCCCAAGCGTCCACCGCTGCTAAGTAAGTTGGTTCTGCTTCCCGTTCGGATGGCAGGGTGTTACACTGCTATCGTGGACGAAGAGCAAAAACGCAAGCCCCTGTTCTGGCCGGCGCTGTTCATGGGGGCGTTCCTGGTGGGAGGCATTCTCTGGTGCGTCTGGATGTGGCATATCGTGCAAAAAACCCGCGAGTCCCGCGACAACAGTTTTTTCGTGCCCATGGCCGGTGAGACCGTTCCCTCCAATGCGCCGGTCACAACAACAAACATGGGCGCGACGAACGCAAAATAATTTGCGGTGAGCGCCGCATAACCCGGCTTGACAGGCGTTAACTCCTTTAGAGCAGGCGTTTACGTCAGATTTGATCCCCCGCAACCAATTACCTCACCTGGACACTCCCTGTCCAACCCGCAATGCGAAACTTTGCGCATGAATAAAACGAATTACGCGATTCCCACAAAAATATTCTGCCGGCTGAAAAAAGATTCAACCTGCAATTGACTAACACCAAAACGTAACCAATCATTCCTGACCGATTCAAACCAGTTGAGTTTCAACAGAACCTGAATTTATGCCGCCGAAAACTGCCGAAAAACCGTCATCCGCCAAAACCTCCGCCGAACCCCGCGCCGCCGCCGCTGCCGTGGAAACTCCCGCCGCCGCGCCCGGGCGCGTCATCTCCGCGACACGTTCGCGCGATCTGGAGGCTGCCATTTCGACGATCACCAAAACCTACGGCGATGGCAGCATCATGCGCCTGGGCGATGCGCAGTCGCGGGTGGGCATCGAAGTGATTCCCACGGGCGCGCTCGGCCTGGACCTCGCGCTAGGCGTGGGTGGTTTGCCGCGCGGCCGGGTGGTGGAAATTTTCGGACCGGAATCCTCCGGCAAAACCACGCTGATGCTGCACGTCATCGCCAACGCCCAAAAAGCGGGCGGTCTGGCGGCGTTCATCGACGCCGAGCACGCGCTCGACCCGGGCTACGCGAAGAAGCTGGGCGTGAACTTGGACGACCTGCTCGTTTCGCAGCCCGACAGCGGCGAAGAGGCTTTGACCATTTGCGAAACGCTGGCGCGCTCGAATGCGCTGGATGTCATCGTCATTGACTCCGTTGCGGCGCTGGTACCCAAGGCGGAACTTGAGGGCGAAATGGGCATGGCGACGATGGGCATGCAGGCGCGGTTGATGAGCCAGGCCTTGCGCAAGCTCACGGCGATTTTGAACAAGTCGAAGACGACCTGCATCTTCACGAACCAGTTGCGCGAAAAGGTCGGCGTCATGTTTGGCAACCCGGAAACCACGCCCGGCGGCAAGGCCCTGAAGTTTTACGCCAGCGTGCGCCTCGACATCCGCCGCAAGGACACGCTCAAGGACGCCGCCGGCAATGCCATCGGCAACCACGTCAAAGTCAAGGTGGTCAAGAACAAGGTTGCCCCGCCGTTCGCGGAAGCGGAGTTTGACATCATTTACAATCACGGCATCAACAAGGAAGGCAGCATCCTGGATGTGGGCATTGAGGCCGGCGTCGTGGACAAGAAGGGCGCGTGGCTGCAGTTCGAGGGCGAACTCATCGGCCAGGGCAAGGACGCCGCGCAAAAGGCCATGGCGGAAAAACCAGAGCTGGCCGCGAAAATCATCAGCACCATTCTCGCCAAACGAAGTGGTGCCGTTGCCGTCCAGGTCTGACCGTTGCAGGTTCCGCGCGGCGGTACAAGACCGCGACGGAACCCTTTGGCCGGCGTAAGTGGCCGCTTGAAAAAAGCGGTCTTTTTCTGTGGCATAAGGGCCAGATTATGCCATACTGTTGGTTGTCCATCATTCATGATTTTTTCTAATAAAGGCAGGCGTCCCGGCCGTTCACTCTTCGGCCGCCCGATGCGTATTTGCGGCCTATTGTTGACGGTTTTTCTGGCCCTTTTTTCGGCCTCTTTTGCCCGCGCGGCGGGCTGGGTTCTGCACGCGCACGTTCCGGCCGCCGTCAGAAACCTGACGCCCGTGGACCGCTTGGACGCCGCCAAACATCTGGGCCTTGCAATCTCCCTTCCCTTGCGGAACCCGGAAGGACTCACCAACCTGCTCCGTGAAATCTACGATCCCGCCAGCACCAATTATCACCACTATCTGACCACCGAACAATTCACCGAAAGATTCGGCCCGGGGTTAGCGGACTACCAGAAAGTCGCGGATTTCATGACCTCCAACGGCTTCACCGTCACCCAAACCTACGCCAACAGGCTGGTGCTGGACGTGGACGCCTCCGTTGCGGACATTGAGCGCACCTTTCATATCAACTTGCGTGTCTTCAATCACCCGACCGAGTCTCGTACATTTTTTGCCCCGGACACCGACCCCACGCTTGATGTTGACCTCCCTGTACTGCAAGTGAATGGACTGGATAACTTCGTGCTGCCGCGCCCGGCCAGCCTCCACATTACCCCTGCCGGTCAAGCCAGCCGGGCCATGCCTTTCAATGGTTCCGGCACAAATGGCACCTATATTGGTTCAGATTTCCGCAAGGCGTACGTGCCCAATGTGAGCCTCAACGGCGCGGGACAAACCGTCGGCCTTTTCGAACTGGACGGCTATTTTCCCGGTGATATCACCACTTACAAATCCCAGGCGGGCCTGCCAAACATTCCCATCTCAAACGTCCTGATCAATTATAATGGCGCCGCCGGTGGAAACAACGACGAAGTCGCGCTCGACATTGACATGGCCATGAGCATGGCGCCGGGGCTGAACGGCGTCATTGTGTACGAAGGCACGGACCCCAACAGCGTCCTGGCCCGGATGGCGTCGGACAATCAGGCCAAGCAATTGAGTTGCTCCTGGGGATGGGGGGAGAC
>DATMLG010000053.1:0-5998 GCA_035570675.1 Verrucomicrobiia bacterium
GTCATCAGCACGAACGGCCAGTTCGTGGCGTTCCTAAGCAATGCCACCAACCTGACCGCCAATCCCGTGTCCGCTGGTTTTCACATTTACCTTCGCAATCTTCAGGCGGGTGCGACGCAATTGGCGGATGTGGACACCAACGGCATTGGCTCATCCGACGACGGGTTGACCTCCCTGAGCCTCAGCGCGAACGGGCAATTCATCGCGTTCAGCAGTCCGGACGGCAGCCTGGTCAATCTGGACATGAACCACGCGTACGACGTGTTTGTGCGCGATTCCGTTGCCGGCGCCACGCAATTGATTTCGCAAAGGGATGCGACGGTGATTCCACAGGCGGCTGACGGATTCAGCGCATCGACCCAGGAATCGGTCAGCGCGGACGGGCGGTGGGTGGCCTTTGCCAGCGCGGCGGATGACCTGGTCCTCAATGACACAAACAATACTACGGACGTTTTCCTAAGTGACATGGTGGGCGGCACCAATCTTCTGGTGAGTGTTGGGTTTGGCGGAGGTTCGTCCCTGGGTGGCGCTTCGAGCAGCCCGGTCATTAGCGCAAATGGCCGGTATGTGGCCTTTATCAGCAGCGCAACGAACCTGGTCGCGGGCCCGGTCAATGCCCGTGACAACGTATTTCGCCGCGATCTCCAGACGGGAACCACCGTGCTGGTCAGCGTGGGAACCGACGGCGTAAGCCCCGGAAATGACGATGCCAGCGATGCGGTGATCAGCGCGGATGGGCAGTGTGTTGCCTTTGTGAGCGCGGCGAACAACCTGGCGGTGGGAATCACCAGCGGAGTGAACACCTACTGGCGAAACGTGACGCTCGGCCAGACCGTGGGGCTGCCGGGCGCCGGTTACTTTGCCTTTGATCCTTCAATGAGCAGCGACGGTCGTTATGTTGCCTACGCGCACCTGGGCACCACTTTGCAAATTCGCGACACCCAGCTCGGAACCGATATCTATACGAACACCGTGGCCGTGACCTCGGCGGCAATTGATCCGACCGGCGCAAAAATATTTTATCGGAAGAGCAATACCTTTTACGTGGAAGCATCCTCCCCAAGTCGAACCCCTTCTCAATCCAAACCACCTCCACCTCCCAAATTAGAAACGCCGGTTGCTGGAGCGATGACGGTCGCTGGTTGACGTTTGTTTCCACCACCAATCTGGCCGGCGGAGACGATGGCACCAACAAGATTTACCTGCGTGATTTCCAGACCGGCACGCTGGCCCTGATCGGGGTTGCCGGTCCCGGCGCCGGCAGCACCGGGGCGATTTCGGACGCGCCGGTCATGAGTGGAGACGGCCGGTTTGTGGCTTACCGCAGCATCGTCACCAACACGGTGATCGGCGACACCGCTGCGCCACCGAATTTGTTTTTGCTGGATCGGCTGACGGCATCAAACCTGGTGCTGACCGTCGGGCAGAACACTTCCGTCCCGGTCATGTGGGTGTCCCGGCCTGTGATCAGCGACGGCGGCGCGACTGTGGCTTTCCAGGACCTGGATTCGGGCCTCGTGCCCGGTGATATCAATCGTCACCCGGATGTTTTCGGCGCCTCCATCGATGTGAATGCGGCCCTGGTGGACAGCGATGGCGATGGCATTCCCGACTGGTGGATGATGAAATATTTCGGCCATCCCACCGGGCAGACGAATGACCTGTCCCTCGCCCAGGATGATGCTGACGGCAGCGGGATGTCCAATTTGCAGGACTACATTGCCGGCACGAGTCCTCTTGATCCGAGTTCGGCGTTCCGGCTCTCAACCACCGCCCCGACAGACAGCGTGGTGAAGTTGACGTGGCCGGCCGTGACGGGCCGCGCCTATCAGATTTCTTACAAGACCAATTTGACCGATGCTCCCTGGCTGACGCCGCCGGGCAGTATTTGGGTGCTGGGAGGTCATGGTTACTTGCTTGCCCCGGCGACCGGACCCACCGGATTTTACCGGGCCTCGGTGACGCAATAGATTTGCATTCTCCCGGCCGGTGCGTCATTTTGTCCACACGAGAGGATGAGGACGGCAACCATTCACCAGTGGACGGTTTTCCTGGCGCTGGCCTTTTGCGCGGCGGCCGGCCGCGCCGGCACCATCTTCGAGCGCATCTCCGCCTATCACCACATTCTCGTGATGGATGATGACGCCACGCAGATTCGGACGCTCAGCTTCAACGGCTCCTGGGAAACCAAGATGTCCCTCACCAATCCACTGACCGGCCATTTCGAATATACCGAGTATTTCCAGATGCCCTGGCTTTGGAATCACGACATCAAGCACGTGCTGATGGCCGGCCTGGGCGGCGGCAGCACCCAGCGCGCCTGGCAGCACTACTACACCAACGTCCTCGTGGACACGGTGGAAATTGATCCCGTCGTCGTAGATGTCGCGCACAAATATTTCGGGGTCACGGAATCTCCCATTCTTCGCATTCACACCAATGACGCCCGCGTTTTCCTCCGTCGCAGCACCAACACCTACGACGTCATTCTCATGGACGCTTACGCGACCACGCGTTATGGCTCGTCCATTCCGCCACACCTGACGACGAGGGAGTTTTTTGAAATCGCCAGCGATCATCTCGGCGCCAACGGCGTGCTCGCCTACAACGTCATCGGGCAGGTCAACGGCGAACGCGCCAGCATCATCGGCGCCCTCTATCGCACCCTGAGGGAAGTTTTCCCGCAGGTTTATCTCTTTCCCGCCAATGAAAGCCAGAACGTCGTGATGGTGGCCACCAAATCAAACGAGCATTTCGACACGGCACGCGTCGAGCAGGAAGGCGACGCATTGATGCGTTCGGGCACGGTGACCCTGCCGACGTTTCCGGAGCGGTTGAAAAACTTTCGGGACTTCGTGCCACCCATGGCCGCCACTTCACCAGTGCTCACGGACGACTACGCCCCCATTGAAAGCCTGTTGCAGGGCAGGCGATAATTGCTCAAGAAGGCTTAAACCTTCCCAATCCACTTGCGATCATCCCACACCGCCTTCAGCGACGTCAGATTCCGCCGGTCGAAAACATTTTTCGCCGCGGCGAACACCCTGCCCTTCTTGAGATTGTTATAGGCATCGCTGGCGCTGACGGCCACGAACTGCATCACGCTCGGGTCGCGGTAGCAATCAATCATGCACCGGGTGCAGCCGTCGCGGATGAGCTTCGATTCGTCGAACTCGTAGATGTTGCACATCGGCGTTTCCCAGGCGTGGCAGCGGTACAGGTTCAGGTGCCAGTCCAGGTAAAAATATTTGTGGCCGCCCAGGCAGCCGAACTTTTCCGGCTCCTTGCGCAGATGCCGCTGCATCTCCGTGAGCGATTCCGCCGGGTTAACCACCGGAAAACCGCTCCGCAATTTCATCTGCTTGATCTTCTCAAATACACCGATCAACTCGTCCGTCTTGTAACTGACCAGGCTCGAGTCACTGAAGCTCAGGTAGCTCGACGCCAGCGACGTCAGCGGATAGCTGAACGTGCAACTGGTGAAACCCAGCGTCCGCAAAAAGTCCGGCAACTTCTCGTAGTCGTCAATCAGCTTGCTCGCCGTAACGCTGGCCGTCGTCTGGATGCCCAGTTTCTCGAACACCTCGTTTGCGTGCTGGATCTTGCGGCAGACGTCCGGCAGGCCGCGGTTTTTTTCATGCTTCGTCACGTCATGCGAATCAATGGACATGATGACGCTGCTCAATCCGTCGCTCGCCAGCTCGCGCATGTTCTGCTCCGTCCACAGCGAACCGTTCGTGCAAATCATCGGATGGATGCCGGACTCCGCGCAATACCGCACCATCGCCCGCAGGTCCTTGTGGACCATCGGCTCGCCGCCCACGAACAGCAGATAGCCGATGTGGTTTTTCACCGCGATGTCAATGACGTCCCGCGCCTCCTTGAGCGTCACGCTGCGGCGCTGCTTGGGATCGAAGCGGTCCACAGCAAAGCCGCAAAAATCGCACCGCGCGTTGCAGATGTTCGTGATGGCAAACTGCAGATAACCCGGTCCGCCGTGCTGCAATACCTCACGAACCAGCGCGAGCTTGCCCTTGCGGGGCTTCGCGACCGGTTTGGAAAAATCCGGCACGGGCGGTGTGCCGGCGTCGGCCGTTCGTTTCGGTTCAGTTGCGGTCAGAGTGTCCATTTAATCCCGGCTTGCAATGCGGTAAATCATTTGTTGGAGCGAAAACCGGGGGCCGATGTGACGCAGGCCTGTTCCTGATACGACCGGCGCAACTCACGCCGCCGCCGTGGCCGCCGCCAGGTCCTTTTTCCGCTGGTTGAGCGTGCGGAAAAATTCATAACCCTCGCGCAACCGCCGCACGCACACGTCCTTGTCCTGCAGCATCGTCTTGATGATGCGCATGATCGGCCGCGGCCGCAGATAATAGGTGCGGTAAAAGCGGTCCACCGCCTCAAAAATCTCCTCCTTCGACAGGTCAGGATATTCCAGCGTGGATTGTTGCAGGCCGTCTTCGTGGATGATGTCGCCCTTGTCCTTCTTGGCGGCAAACCAGCCGTTCTGGCGCGCCATTTCATAAAGCTCCGTGCCCGGATACGGTGCCGCCAACGAAACCTGGATGCTGAACACGTCGAGGTCCATCGCGTACTGGATGGTTTCATCGATGGTTTCCTTAGTCTCAACCGGCAGGCCAAGGATGAACGTCCCATGAATCACCACGCCCAGTTCCTTGCAATGCTTCGTGAACTGCTTGGCTTCGTCAATCTGGATGCCCTTCTTGATGCGGTCCAGGATCGCCTGGTTGCCGGATTCATAACCGACGAGGAACAACCGCAGCCCGCAATCCTTCATCAGCTTGATGGTCTCGTAATTCACGTTCGCGCGGCTGTTGCACGACCAGGTCATTCCGAGCGGCTTCAACTTCTGCGCAATGTCCCGCGCGCGCGGCAGGTTCGCGGTGAAGGTGTCGTCATCGAAGAAAAATTCCTCCACCTGCGGGAACAGCTTCTTCGCGTGGGCCATTTCCGCCGCCACATTTTCGGGTGAACGCACGCGGTACTTGTGACCGCCGATGGTCTGCGGCCAGAGGCAGAACGTGCATTGCGCCGGGCAGCCGCGGCCCGTGTACAACGAAACGTACGGGTCCTTGAGATAACCGATGGAATATTTCTCAATCTGCAAGTCGCGCTTGTAAACGTCCGTCACCCAAGGCAGCGAATCCATGTCCGAAATCATCTCGCGCTCGGGATTATGAACCACCTTGCCGTCGCGGCGATGCGACAGCCCGTTTACTTCGGACAGCGGCCGACCTTCGGCAACTTCCTTGCAGGTGAAATCAAATTCCTTGCGGCCGACCCAGTCAATCGCGTGCGAGGCCTTGAGCGTTTCCGTCGGCAGGACTGCCGCGTGCGCGCCCACAAAACCTATCGTCGTGGCGGGCTTCTGCGCCTTGATGGCCTCGGCCACCTTGGCGTCGTTGCGCAGCGACGGCGTCGAAGTGTGGATGATGACATGATCGTAATTTTTCGCCTCCGCCAGGCAGGTTTTGACATCGATGTCATGCGGCGGACAGTCCATCAATTTGCTGCCAGGCACCAGGGCCGCGGGTTGCGCGAGCCAGGTGGGATACCAGAACGAACGTATCTCGCGTTTGGCCTGGTAGCGCGCGCCGGCGCCGCCGTCAAAGCCGTCAAAGGACGGCGGGCTTAGGAACAGAGTTTTGCTCATGTAATGAATTTGAATTCGGAACCGACAGTGTGCCTTCCAAGTATGGCCGCAATCCGCGTTTGTCCACCGCGTGGATAAACGCCCGGATGGACTCCTCCGGAGTGTCGCGGACGACCCAAAAACTCAATTTCTCGTGCCGCACCTCCCAGCAACGCCGGGGTTCATCGTCGCCGCCGTGGAGAACAAGCGCCGGTCGCAGGGTCGAGCCGAGCGGCAGCCGGTTCAACAGTTCCCCGAGGGGAACCTTGTCGTCCGTGGTGGCCGCCGATCTGGCCTTTGACAACGTCTTGACCTGAGAAGCTCCCATGGTGTCCTCCTATGGTT
>DATMLG010000054.1:0-2008 GCA_035570675.1 Verrucomicrobiia bacterium
CGGCGCATTGGTGGCCGACGCCGACGGCGGCGTGATATTTTCCACCAGTTTATCAATGAATTGGGAAACTCTCCTGTCCACCTGCTGGTCACGGCCCTCCTGCCGCAATATGCTCGTCGAGACACTCAACGCCACCGCGACCATTGGAATGAGCGCCAGCAGTGTGGTGTATGCGAGCGCGGCGGCGCGGATCGGACCGCGGTTGCGCGAAAACGACTTGACCACCATCAGCCAGAAATGCGCGAACCGGTACACCCGCGGAAGCTGGTCGCGGTTCACCGAACAGACGGTTTTCTCATCCAGGAAATCCCGGATTTCAACCATCGCTCTCTTGATTTTGGCCGCCCAAGTCTTCGCCATGACGATTATCGAACGCTATCACTTAAACCGAAACTTCAAAGGCCAAACTTCGAAGACACCCCCGCCTCCGGCAAGATTGGGTCAACTTCCCGACCCGAGCCGCTCGCGGACAAAGCCGATATGTTCCCGCAACCCGTAAAATTGTCCCGCAAACGATGCCGGCACCTTCATCTGGTTCACAGAGTTCTCGATCTGATCCAGCCGCTGCCGCAGTTCATCGCACTTCGCCGTTGTCATTTTGTCTCCAAGTTCCCGCTCGAGCCGGAGCAAACTGCGATACCACCGGTAAATGCGCAACTGGACCCGCCATTTATAGGCCGTGGGAATCAGCCGCAATGCAGGTATCAAAATCAGCACCATCGGTACAAACGCCACCAGAATCCGGTTCACGAGGCTCGCCAGCCAGAAGGGCATCGAGCGATAGAGCAACTTTTTACCTGATTTGTAATAACGGCTGGCGTCCGGGCTGATTTGAAAATCATGTTCCAGGGCCGCGGGAAATTCATTCCGGTTTTGCAGCAGGTTCGGCTTTCCATTGGTTTCATGCGCGGCCTCCAGCAACAGGTCCGACAAGGCCGGATGCAGCCCCGACCGCGCCACCAATTCGACCGTGGGCGCAACCAAAACCACATCATGTGCGGGCAAGTCCCGGCCGAAATCAATCGCCCCGCGGGGCAGCATCAGCTTGTTCAAATATGGAAAACGACGCGTGTATGCGTCCGCTTGGGCAAAGCTCAAGATATTTATCCCAGGCGCACGCAGGAGTGTTTTCATGGTTTGGGATGAGGCGGAATCGCCCATCAAAAACACCGCATCCACCTTGCCGTCCAGCAAGGCCTGGGCCGCGCCCTCCGCATCCAGATCCAGCAGTGTCGTCGGACCGCCGGGAACGATGCCGTTGGTCGCCAGCAGCGTCAACGCCAGCGTCCGCGTCCCGCTGCCTGAGGCACCAATCGCCAGCCGCTTGCCGGCCAGATCGGAAAGCAGGCTGGCGGGTGTCGGGCTTCGATAAAAAATTAACAGGGGCTGGTACATGACACTCCCAAGTGAAACCAGATTGCCTTCCTTGCCACGCTTCGCTTCCCCGGCCTGGACAAATCCGATGTCCACGCGGAATGCCGGATCGGCCAGACGCTGGAGATTCTCCATCGAACCTTGAGAAGTCAGGATTTTCAACTCCACACCGTTGCGGGCGAGGATGTCACGATATGCCTCCGCGTTGCGTTCAAAAGAGCTGCCGGGCGGCCCGCTCGTGATGGTCAATGTACGCGGCGGCGCGGAATGAATGAACCAGAATATTGCAAAAAGAATGACCGCGCCGGCAAACAGCATGACGCCAATCGTCGCCGGCCGGCTCAGGCCAAATGTCTCCGTGAACGTCGTAATCCCCTGGGAAACTCCCTTTTTGCGACCATTTTCCATGTTGTTCATTTTTGCCTTCCCAGATGCCACTTCGGCGGCGCTTCAACTCACACGGCATTTGACGCCTTAATCTTACCGGTGGGTACGCGGGAATCAAGGGTCACTTCCAGTGTCGGAAGAATTGGAGAAAAAGCAGACGAAATATTCGCCGCCGGTTCAGGGATTTGCCGCCAGGCTGGTGAAGCTCATCGCGTCGAGCGGCACCTCAACCTTGCCTTCCACAACG
>DATMLG010000055.1:0-8150 GCA_035570675.1 Verrucomicrobiia bacterium
CAAAGCGCGGCCACGCCCGCCCCCATCGCCGTCGCCGCCACGATTTGGATCAGCGCGCCGGGCACGGCAATGGAGCGCATCGCCCACAGGTCTTCCATCGAGAAATGCATCCCCACGCCAAACATCAGCAGGATGACGCCAATCTCCGCCAGCTCCGAGGCCAGGTGGGGTTCGCCGACAAACCCCGGCGTAAACGGCCCCACGGCGATGCCCGCCAGCAGATAGCCGATGATGGGGGGCAGCTTGAGGCGAACGGCGGCGTATCCGCCCACGAAGGCGAACGCCAGACCGACGGCGATCAGGGCGATAAGCGGCGTCTCGTCATGCACAGCCGCCACTCTAATGATTGACCGCGACCGTCGCAAGTTTCGGCAAGAAAATACTCCTTACTCAATTACCTCCCACCAGCGAGCAGCCGCGTCTTATTTTTTCGCCGTTTTCGCGTTCCAAATGGCGAGCGTGTCCGCGGAACCTTGGGCGCGGATGCCGTTATCGGTCAGGATTTCGTCGGTGGCAGCGGCCATTTCCTCACGGGGAAACACCAACGCTTCGTCAATTTTGCCGTCAAATTCAATAATGACGTATTTGTCCGTGGCGTCGCGCAGGACTTGCACCAGATGGCCAAGATTCCTGATCGGAATTCCGTTGACGCTCTTGACCACCTGGGCGTATGGCTCGCTGTAGCCCTTTGATAACTTGTGTGGAAAAAATGGGGAAGTGACTACCACCAGCGCCTCGTCTTTGAAGGCGGCCTTGTCACTGTTGCGCGAGATCAGCAGGCTGCCTCGGGAAACGAGCCAGGCCATGTAACGGGCCGCCTCACTGCTCTCCATCAGCCCGCTCATGAACTGCTTCGTGGCTGTAGAAAATACCAGCGGCCCATAAATAAAATAAGGGGGATAGTCCCCTTCCAGGTCCGGAATCAACATGGGATATTTGGACGACACCGGCACCTCGACCTTGAGCTCCTTCCCTGCCCGCACAATTGTCAGGGGGACTCTGCCATCCTTTGCGATTTTTTGCACGAGATACGTAAAGGCGATGCGCAAATCGCCGCCAATTTTAATCATGCCCTGGTCGTCAACCGGCGCGTCGCCGATATGTGTGATGATGTCCCACTGCTTCAGGGGATAATCGGGCGCGTCGGAGCCAGATTTATGGACCACCATGCCCTCGACCGATTTGCCGGGCTGAAGAAACGCGCGCAACGCCGGGTTTTCCAGCGTTTGAAGATCGTCGCGCAGGGCGGGTTTGCCGTCGTAATGCCCGTCCGCGATATCTTGAAGAAACAAATTGATTTCCTCACAAGGGATGATGTAACCAATGTTCTGTGCGTTGCCGTACTGGCTGAACACCAACCCGATCATGTGGTCTCCCACAACGGCCGGGCCGCCGCTGTTGCCGGGATTGATCGGCGCGTCAATTTGAATGCGCAACCCGGAAACGGGGGCGTTATACCCGGCGAACTCGATGCGGGACACAATGCCTTTGGTAATGGACAGACCGGTGCCGCCCTCGGGATAACCGTAAGCCATGACGGCATCCTTGATTTCCGGCAGGTTGGTGGAAAAGGGCAGCGGCTGGTGCGCGTCGAAGAAGGAGTCGTCATCCAGCTTTAGTACGGCAAGGTCAATGCCCGGCGCAACGGCCTCCACGGTTGCGGAGATTTTATCGCCGGCCTGATTGGCCTGCACCTGCACCTGGCTGGCATAGAGGACAACATGGGCGTTCGAGAGAATGCGTTTGCCGGAAATGACCACGCCGCTGCCGGTGATTTCGGAGGGAGATCGTTTCGTCCATGGTTGATACGGATCGGGATAACGCACGGTGGAGAAAACCTTGACGACGGAATTCTCAATCCCGTTGGTCGCGGGTTGGGCATCCGCGGACAGAGCTGGCAGCAAAGGCACCAACAGAAAGATGGACAGAGCAAACGCTCCGAGCCGGCTTCCGTAGAGTGATCGAAATTCCATAGTATTTGTGGCGGAGCCTAAAGGAACGGTCCGCGCTTGGGAAGCTTGCAATTCCGGGAAACCCCGGACAAAACTTCCATCATCATGCTCGATGAAATTCGCACCTCCCGTTTGTTGCTGCGCCCGATGAACTCCGGGGACCTGGAGGATTTCACCCGAATGCACCAGGATCCGCGGGTGATGGCCACGCTCGGCGGCGTGCGTTCCCCCGAGGATATCAAAGCATTTCTCGGGCGGCTGGTGGCCGATTGGGACAAGCATGGCTTCGGCTGGTGGTCGGCTCGTGATTTGGCCACAGGGCAATTTGTCGGACGGGGCGGCCCGCGGCACGTGCTGGTGGAAGGCCGGGACGAAGTCGAGGTCGGCTATGGTTTTATGCCGGAGTTTTGGGGACGCGGTTTTGCCACGGAACTGGCGCGCGAAAGCGTGCGTGTCGGCTTTGGCGAGTTACGATTGGTGAATTTGGTTTCCTTCACGTTGCCAACCAATCTCGCGTCGCGTCGGGTGATGGAAAAGGCGGGCTTCCGTTACGAACGCGATTTTGTCTATGCGAACCTGCCGCATGCGTTGTACCGGCAGATGGCAACTGAGGCGTCAAGACACAGCAGTTAAAGCCCCCTTACCGTCCGGAAACCATAAACGTCATAGACGATGTTTGGCGCGAGGTAGTGGCGGTTGGCGCAAGCCAGGCCGTTGGCAAGGTCGTCCCAGTTTCCACCGCGGGTGACACGGGCAGAATACGGGCTGGAGGCCGGCCCGCGCGGGTCGGTGCCTCCGGCATACGGCGTCCCATACCAGTCCCAGCACCATTCGGAAACGTTCCCCGCCATGTCGAACAACCCATAATTATTCCCCGCGAAATATCCCACCGGAGTCGTGTAAGGAGGCGCAGTGTTTGTGGAGGCGTCGTTGTAACCGTCCGGTCCCAGATCATAACTGAGGCTGAAGGTGTCGCTGTAATAATTGGCCTGGGTTTCGGAGATGGTGTCGCCCCACGGAAACCGCAACCCGCTCAATCCACCGCGCGCCGCCTTTTCCCATTCCGCCTCCGTCGGCAGCCGGTAGCCGTTGTTGGTCCAGTTCGCGAAGGGCGCAACTTCGCCATTCGTGTAAATCTGCGTAAAATTGGTGTTTGCGTAATATACCGGCGTCAAACCCGCCTGCTGCGAGCGCGCGTTGCACCATTTCACCGCGTCATACCAGTCCACCGCCTGAACTGGTTGATTCGTCGCCGCGCCGGCACCGGCATTGACGAAGCCATAGCCGTGATTGGTGGCATAATTATAAACCGCCTGCCATTGCGCCAGACTCACGAGATTTACGTCCATGTAAATTCCTGACACCGTCGCATTGGTGGGTGTGGCATCGGTCTCACCGTCCAAAGTATCGCCCATGATAAAAAAACCGGCGGGGATGAGCATCATGCCGGCGGGCGGGTTGAAGGCGAACAGCAGATTGGTGTTGACGGCATTGGTGACGTGAAGTTGCATGTAATCCACCCAGCCGGTTTCGATGGGCGACGACGAGGCGGTCTGGACGGTATAATTCGTGCCCGCCAGCGCATTGCTCCACACCAGCGAGCCATCGGATCGCAGCGCCTTGATGATGGTTGCCGCCGGGCCGGAAATCCGGACGAACCGCGTGGTTTGCGCGGCGGCGGGCCGGAGGCCGGCAAACAATGCCAGCGCGAGGAAAAGGAGGTGGAGCTTGGTTTTCACGACAAATCCGGGTTTGGCTTTCCTGCGCCGGGGATGAATTGATTTCTCACGAAAAATTACGCCCCGATGAATGCAAAAGCAATTTGAAAATGCCGCCAGGCATTCTAATTTTGGTTCCGATTTGTAATTGCCCGGCGCGCGGGGCGGATTAAGATTGTGGCCGAAAGCGAGAAATCGGGTTTATATTATGAAAGCATCCATCCTTGTATTGGCCACGACCCTGCTGGGAACGATTGCGCCCAAGCTCCCCGCGCAGGCCTTCAACGCGCTGCACATTTTTTCAACGCTTCAGGCGGGCACGAACGCGGACGGCTCGGCTCCGCGTGCCGGCCTGGCCTTGTCTGGCGGCACGCTTTTTGGCTCGGCGCCGAATGGCAATACGAACGGTTTTGGCGCCATTTATGCCGTGAACACCGATGGCTCCGGCTTCACCGTGCTCCACACGTTCACCACCCCGGACGGGCTGCATCCGGAAGGTGACCTGGTATTGTCGGACGGCACGTTGTATGGAACCGCAAACTCCGGCGGCACCAACCAAAACACCGGGACAGTCTTCTCCTTGGGCACCAACGGCACATCGTTCACGGTCCTGCACACCTTTGCCACCAATGTTCCTGTCGGCGAATTAGGCTACACCAACACAGATGGGGCGAGCCCCGTTGCCGGCCTGATTTTATCGGGCAATACGCTGTATGGAACGACGAGCGGGGGCGGCGCGCATGGCAACGGCACGATCTTTTCCATCAACACCGACGGCTCCGGCTTTACGCTGCTGCACACGTTTAAGCCGAACAACCTCAACCTCCCCGACAACGCGGACGGCGAGGATCCCCGGGGCGATCTGTTGTTGTCTGGCGACACGCTTTATGGAACGGCCCGGAGCGGCGGCACGAACGGTTACGGGACATTGTTCTCCCTCAATACGAATGGTTTGGGATTTACGGTGCTGCATACGTTCGACAGCCATAATGTGAATGGAACCAATCTGGACGGCTGGTATCCGGAAGGAAATCTGGTGATTTCCGGCGATACACTTTTCGGAACCGCCTCCGCCGGGGGCACCAATTCCAGTGGAATTGTTTTTTCCGTCAAAACGAATGGCGACAGCTTCACCGTGGTCCACACTTTTGCGGGCGGTGCGGAGGGGGCGGGTCCGACGGCGGGCCTGGCCTTGTCCGGCGGCCAGCTCTATGGCAGCACCGCCGATGGTGGCGCCAACACGAGCGGCGCCCTGTTCGCCCTCGGCACCGATGGCACCGGCTTCAACATTCTCCATAACTTTGCAAAGTTTGTAGCCGGGACGAATTCGGATGGAGGGCGCCCCGCCGCGACAATGCTATTGTCCGGCAACAATCTTTACGGGACAACGCAGTTTGGCGGCACGGGCAATGGCGTGGTCTTCGGTCTGGCCGTTCTGCCTGACATCACCAGCCTCAATCTGGCCGGGAGCAATGTCGTCCTCAACGCCATAAACGGAGTGGCGGGTGAAAGTTATGCGGTGTTGACGAGCACGGATGCGGGGCAGTCATTGAGCCAGTGGACGCCAGTGGCGACCAACCTGGTGACGAACGGCGGCAACTTCACCATCATCGCCACCAACGCGGTCAACTTGGGCGCGCAACAACAGTTTTATATTCTGCAAATGCAGTAAGGAAAGGCTGTCCGCCGCCACAGCCAATCACAGCTCATCAATCAAATCAATGCGATGCTGATGGCGGCCGCCGTCGAACGGTGTTTCGAGCCAGGTGTCCACAATTTCCAGCGCGGTCTTGAGGGACATCATGCGTTCGCCGAGGGAGATGACGTTGGCGTTGTTGTGATGACGGCCGAGGCGGGCTGATTTGATGTTCCAGCACAGGGCGCAGCGGACGCCCTTCACGCGATTGGCGGTGATGGCCTCGCCGTTGCCGGAGCCGCCGAGGACGATGCCGCGCTCGCATTCGCCGCGCGCGACGGCCTCCGCCACAGGCCGGATGAAGAGCGGGTAATCCACGGGCGCGTCCGAGAAGGTGCCGAAGTCGCGGACCTCGTGGCCGAGTGATTCGAGGTGGGCGCGGATTTGTTCCTTGTATTGAAATCCCGCGTGATCGGAGCCGATGCCAATTTTCATAACGTCATCATCGGGGCAAATTAACCACAAAGCGCGCAAAGAGCACAAAGAAAAAGCTGAACATACGAGCTCGGGATGCCCGTATTTGGCTTGACTTATACGTCGATCGAGTTGTATAAGGACATGCGTCATTTAACACCGCCCCAAGGGGCAGGCTGTTTCGGGAAATCTTATGGAATCTACACCGCGTCGTGGAACAATTGACCCGACATTGACGTCAATTTGCAGTCAACCATCGCCTTCACCGCGTGCAAAGACCGGTCTGATACGGGGCAAAGCCCGGGTTCTGATGCTGGCGCTACGACTGCTTTTGGCCGCCGTCTTCATTCTGCCAACTTTTGGCGTTCACGCTGGCGTAGTGTTCACCAGTTTGTATTCCTTCATCCACAATGAAGGCACGGATTCCGAGGCCGACCTGGTGAAAGGCAGCGACGGCAATTTCTATGGCACCACTTCTGCGGGCGGCACCAATAACGCTGGCACCGTCTTTAGAATCAGTTCCACGGGTGCGTTCAGCAGCTTGTATTCCTTCACCGGCGGCAACGATGGCGCCAGTCCCTATGCCGGGCTGGTGCAGGGCAGTGACGGCGATTTCTATGGCACGACTTTCGGCGGCGGCTCGAACGATTTCGGCACCCTGTTCAAAATCAACACCAACGGGACGCTGACCAATTTGTATTCCTTCACCGGCGCCGCGGATGGCGCAGATCCAGAGGCCGACCTGTTGGAGGGCAGCGACGGCAATTTCTATGGCACGACTTACAGCGGTGGCACGAACGGTCATGGCACTGTGTTCAAAATCAGCGCCGCCGGGGCGTTCACCAGTTTGTTTTCCTTCACGGGCGGCAGCGATGGCGCGGGTCCCGCCGCCGGGCTGACACAGGCGAGTGACGGCAGTTTCTATGGCACGACCTCTCGCGGCGGCGATAGTAATGCTGGCACCGTTTTCAAAATCAGCGCGAGCGGGGTGTTCAACCGTTTGCATTCCTTCACCGGCGGCAATGATGGCGCCAATCCATTTGCCGGGCTGGTGCAGGGTAGCGATGGCAATTTCTATGGCACGACGGTGGCCGGCGGCACGAACGGCTATGGTATCGTTTTCAAAATCAGCGCGAGAGGTGCATTTGCTAGTTTGCATTCCTTCACCCATGGCATTGATGGCGCATACTCCTATGCCGGGCTGATACGGGGCAACGAAGGCAACTTCTACGGCACGACTTACAGCGGTGGCACGAACGATTATGGCACCGTGTTCAAAATCACCGCCACCGGGGCCTTCACCAGTTTATATTCCTTCACCGGCGGTAATGACGGCGGATATCCATTTGCGGCGCTGGTGCAGGGCAGCAACGGCAATTTTTATGGCACAACTTTCGGCGGTGGCCGCGTACCGGGGACGGTTTTCCGGTTGACGGTCAACGATCCGCCGGTCAGTCGAATCGGGGGACCGTACACGGCGGAATGCCACGGCGCGGTCACCACGGTGCAACTGGATGGCAGTGCTTCCAGTGATCCTGATGGCGATGCGCTCACTTACCATTGGAGCAGCGATTGCCCGGACACCACGTTCAGCGATCCGGCCAGCCCGACCCCGGTGCTCACGATCGACTCCACCGCCGCG
Organism: Verrucomicrobiia bacterium; assembly: GCA_035570675.1. GTDB lineage: Bacteria > Verrucomicrobiota > Verrucomicrobiia > Limisphaerales > Pedosphaeraceae > DATMLG01. The sequence goes on from DATMLG010000055.1 coordinate 7,423, forward strand.
CAGGTTTGCACGCTGACATTGGCGGTGAGCGACGGTGAGTTTACGAATTCCAGCCAGACGACTGTGACCGTCGTGGACACCCAATCGCCGAAATTCTCCCATGTTTCCGCGACACCAGCCAACCTGTGGCCGCCCGATAACAAGATGGTTCTGGTAACCGTCTCGGCCCAGGTCACGGACAACTGTGACCCCGACCCAGTTTACCGGATTGTCGCCGTGTTCAGCAATGACCTTGACCATGGGCGTGGCCGCTCCAGGGAACCGGATTTTCAGATCACCGGCGACCACACCGTCCTGCTCCGGGCCGAGCGGTCCGACGACCGGGAGCCCCGCACTTACCGGCTGCTCCTTCAGGCCAAAGATGCGACCGGGAATACGGCGGTCAAGAGTGTCAGCGTCGCCGTCGAGGACAATCACAAGCGGAAGGATGAGCCACACTGGTAAGCCCGTCTGCTCAGAGACGGGTTGAAGACGCCGATGTGGTTGGCCGCTCCTGCCGTGACCCGTCACGAGATTTGACGGGTGAATGGGATGTGATAAAGTGGAGGCGTTGGGAGGTGCGGAAAGCGTGAGCTGTAAGCAGCGAAGGGCGCCTGCGCGAGATCTTTGACAATCTAGCAGAGTGTTACATCGTTAAATCGTGAAAGCGTTACAACGGGGCAAACGCCGATCCGCCGGATAAAACCGCTGGGCACCGGATAAATCGATGCAAGTGGTTGATTTCCCGC
>DATMLG010000056.1:0-3237 GCA_035570675.1 Verrucomicrobiia bacterium
GGGACGTGCGCGTCTTCAACCGCCAGCGCGGGCGGGCGGTGGACACGCGTATGCTCCGGCAGATGACGCGGAGTTTGCTCGAGGAAACGATGGGGCTGGAGGAATTTGACGTGACGGTGCAACTGGTTGGCGCGCGCGCGATGGCGGGGCTGAATCAATTACATTTGCAACACGAGGGGCCGACGGATGTCATCACGCTGGATTATTCTGAAAGCAGAACGGCCGCCGGGATTACCGGAGAAATATTTGTTTGCGTCGATGTGGCCGAGGAACAGGCGCGTCGGTACGGGGCGACCTGGCAGGCGGAATTGGCGCGCTATGTCATTCATGGGATTCTGCATTTGCAGGGGCACGACGATCAAAACGCGGCGGGGCGTCGCCAGATGAAGCGCGCGGAGGGGCGGCTGCTCAAGGAACTGGATGGACGCTTTCACTTGAGAAAACTGGCGCACAAAACTAAGGTAAGCGCGTGACCAAAGAACATCTAGTCGTGCGTTGGCGGCGCAATTTCTTTGCGGGGCTGGTCATAGTGCTTCCGGGGGTAGTTTCCGCGTGGCTCATCATCACGCTGTTTTTCACCGTGTCCAAGATCACGGATAAGCTGTTGATGTTCATTCCGAAGAACATCACACATGAGGACTCCGGGGCCGGGCCGGGGACAGGACCGATGTACTGGTACTGGAGCCTGGTGGCATTGTGCGTGGCGATTTGCCTGATTTCGGTGGTAGGCGTGCTGACGCGCAATTATTTTGGCCAGAAATTCCTCGACTGGATTGACGCCTCGCTGCTGCGCGTGCCGCTGTTCAACAAGGTTTACGGGACGACGAAGCAGGTCAACGACGCCTTTGCCTCCGGTAACAAGACGTCCTTCAAAACGGTGGTGATGATTGAGTATCCACGGGCGGGGATGTATTCGGTCGGTTTTCTCACGAGCGAAGTTCACCGGGACATTGAGTGCAAAATGCAGCAGAAGGTGGTATGTGTGTTCATCCCCACCACGCCCAATCCTACGTCCGGGTTCCTCGTGCTGGTGCCCGAAAATGAGGTGACCAAGCTGGACATGTCGGTCACCGATGGTTTCAAATTCATCGTCAGCCTCGGCTCCATCAATCCGGAAGCGCCCTCCCCTGCCCTGCTCAAGCCGCCCGGCAGCCGCTGACATCGCCCGCCAGCTCATGATCGAAACCAGCACCGGCCTGATTCTGCGGACACGTCCGTTGACCGATACCAGCCTGATTGTCCACTGGCTCACGGAAGATCTGGGCCGGCTGGCGACCGTGGCCAAGGGAGCGCGCCGGTCCAAATCGCCCTTCGCCGGGAAGCTCGATCTGTTCTATCTGGCACGATTCAGTTTTCAACGCAGCCGCCGTTCCGAGCTGCATCAGTTGCGGGAGGCGGACTTGCAGAAAACCCACGCGGTGTTGCGTCGCGACATGCAGGCACTTCAGCAAGCGTCATATTGTGCCGCGCTAGTCGAGCAAACGACGGAAACCGAAACGCCCGTGCCGGCGATTTACACGCTGATGAACGGCGTGCTCGGACAACTCTGCAATCACGGACCTCAGGCGCAGACCGTGCCGGCGTTCGAATTAAAACTGCTTGCCGAACTCGGCCTGCAACCCGACTTGGAGAAGGAAAAATTGAAGCCCGACCTCAGGCAGATCCTGCGCGTCCTCCACGAGGGCGATTGGGCCAAGATATCAAAGCTAAAATTGGCGACAGCACAACTTGCCGCACTAAACCGGTTCCTGGGCGGGTTCATGGTTTATCACCTGGGAAAAGTTCCCGCGGGCCGTGAACGCACGGCGGGATGATGCGCGGACAATTGAACGCCAGGAAAACGCAATCAAGCGGCCGCGTTTTCAGGCACAAGTTCCGGCTCGACCCATTTCCCGTGCTCGCGGATCAAGTCAACGAGGCGTTCCACGGCCTCGCCCTCGGGGATGTTGAACTTGATTGCCTGCTTGCCGACGTACAAATTGATTTTGCCCGGCGCCCCGCCGACGTAGCCGAAATCAGCGTCCGCCATTTCGCCGGGACCGTTCACGATGCAGCCCATGATCGCGATTTTCACGCCCTTCAAATGGTCCGTCCGCGCCTTGATGCGCGCCGTGACGGTTTGCAGATTGAACAGCGTGCGGCCGCACGACGGGCACGCCACGTAATCCGTCTTGAACGAGCGGCAGCCCGCCGCCTGCAAAATATTATACGCCAGCCGCAGGGACTGCCCGCCGCCGCTTTCGCCGCGGACGAGAATCGCGTCGCCAATCCCGTCCGCCAGCAGCGAACCGATCACGACCGACGCGCGCAGGAGCGCAATCTTCGGTTCCAACGGCACCGCCTCAAACTGGGTGCAATCCTTCAGCAGAATGGGATTGTTGCGTCCCAGCCGCTTTAATTTCGCCGCCAGCAATCGAAAGGCGGTAATGGCCGGCAGCGCCGTGCCGTCCTTGACGGTCACCAATTGCGTTTCGCAGTTGATGTCAAAATCCGTCGTGGGATCCACTTCAAAAATATTCAACTCTTCATAAATCCCCTCGGGCTTGACGTCATCCCGCGGCCGAATTTTTGGGGCGACCTTGTCCCACGTGGCCTGGGTCACCACCACGCGCACGGTCTGCTCGCCGCCGCATCTGACTCCGCCACCAAGCTCAATTTCGGGTGTGTCCCGGCGCGCAAAATGGAACGGATCAAAGGACAAATTTGCGTTCTCAATTTTTACCTTCGAATTGGTAAGAACGGGAACCTGCGCCAGCAAATCACGGCAAACGGCAATTTCATGCGGCGAATCCTCCGTCAGCGAAACGCGGATGGTGTCGCCCAGGCCGTCGCAGAGCAGCGAGCCGATGCCGATGGCGCTCTTGATGCGGCCGTCCTCGCCCTCGCCCGCCTCGGTCACGCCCAGGTGCAGCGGGTAATTCCAATCCGGCCCCAGTTCGGCCAGGCGCGCGGCCAGCAGCCGGTAACATTCTATCATCACCTTCGGGTTGCTGGACTTCATCGAAAACTTGAAGTTATGAAAGTCAAGCGAACGGGCGATGCGGGCAAATTCCAGCGCGCTCTCCACCATGCCCAGCGGCGTGTCGCCAAAACGGTTCATGATGCGGTCGCTCAACGAGCCGTGGTTCGTCCCGATGCGCAGCGCGCGGCCAAGCTCCTTGCAAAGCTTCACCAGCGGGGCGAACTTTTCCTCGATGCGCTTCAATTCGGCCGCATACTGTTCATCGGTGTATTCCT
>DATMLG010000057.1:0-7213 GCA_035570675.1 Verrucomicrobiia bacterium
GTTCGATGTTGCGGAAAATAACGGCGATGATTTGCCCGAAGCCCAGCGTGACAATGGCAAGGTAATCGCCCTTTAACCGCAACGACGGCGCCCCGACGAGCAATCCGGCCGCGCCCGCGACCAATCCGCCGGCCACCAACGCGGCCAAAAACCAGGCGAGCGTCAGAACCACCGGCGCATTTGCACCAAGAAAGTGCGGGGCCGCGAACATGCTGATGGCGGCCGCGGTGTATCCGCCCACGGCCATGAAACCGGCGTGGCCGAGGGAGAATTGACCCGTGTGGCCGTTGATGAGATTCAGGCTCACGGCGAGGATGATGTTGATGCCGATGCGCGTGAGCACGTCCACGTAATAAGGATCGAGGCGCTGCTGGCACAGGCCGAGCGCCACGCTCACCACCAGCGCGGCGCCAAGAAAAATTCGGGGACGGGCGAGGAGCATCAGACTTTCTCCGGCTGCGTTTCTCCGAGCAATCCGGCGGGGCGGAACATCAGGATGATGATCAACAGGATGAATGCAATCGCCTCGCTCCACGTGGACCAGCGGCTGCCCTTCACAAAAGTCTCGATGATGCCGATCAACAGCCCGCCCAGCGCCGCGCCTGGAATGTTGCCGATGCCTCCCAGCACCGCCGCCACAAATGCCGTGAGCCCGGGCGCGATGCCCATGAGCGGGTCAATCTTGGGAAACTTGTAGGCCCACAAAATGCCGCCCGCCGCCGCGAGCGCCGAGCCCAGTCCGAAGGTGAAGCTGATGACGTGGTTGATGTTGATGCCCATGAGCGCGGCCGCCTGGGGATTGAACGCTGTGGCGCGCATGGCCGTTCCAATCCGCGTTTTCAACACCAGCAATTGCAGCGCCGCCAGCAATACAACCGCGACGCCGAAGACAACAAGGTCCTTGCTGGAGACTACCACGAGGCCGAGTTCAAAGTTGCGCGAGGGGAACGTCGTGGGAAAGGGCTGCGGATTCGGCCCGAATACCAGTTGCCCCGCGTTTTCCAAGAACAGCGACATCCCGATGGCAGTGATGAGCACGCTTAATTTGGAACGGTCTCGCAGGGGACGATAGGCAAAGCGCTCAATCAACATCCCGAGCACGGCGCAGATGGCCATCGCGCCCAGCATCACCAGCAAACCGCCGCCCACCGAGGCTTGCCCGAGGTTGCGTCCGAGATACATGCCGGCAAAGGCGCCCACCATGAAGACATCGCTGTGGGCGAAATTGATGAAGCGCAACACGCCGTAAACCAGCGTATACCCGAGCGCAATCAGCGCATACATTGACCCGACGGAAACTCCATTGATGAGTTGCTGGAGGAATTCAGTCATGGCGCCAGCAATGCCGCCTCACGGATTGACCGTCTCCTTGTAAACAAATTTGCCTCCCTTGATTTCCAGAATGACGGCCGGCTTTTGGGCGTCGCGGTTGGTGTCCAGCGTGGTTATTCCGGTCACGCCCTCCAGGTTCTTGACCGTCGCGAGCGCGTCGCGGATTTTGTCGCTGTCGCTGGAGCCCGCGCGCTTGATTGCATCCACGAGTGCGAGGACCGAGTCATAACCCAGCGCGCCCATGGCGTCCGGGACGCTGCCAAACCGTTTCTGATAGGCGGCGACAAACTGTTTTATCTTCGGCGAATCCTGCTCGGGCGAAAAATGCGTGGAAAAGTAGCAGCCCTCCAGCGCCTCCGCCGCGCCGGGGCCCTCGGTCAATTCCGGCGCCTCCCAGCCGTCCCCGCCAAACAGCGGAACCGTGATGCCCAGCTCGCGCGCCTGCAGCGCAATCAAAGTCACCTGTCCGTAATAGGCCGGGATGAAGATCGCATCGGGATTGGCCGTCTTGACCGCGGTGAGCTGCGCCTTGAAGTCCTTATCGTCCTTGGTGAATTTTTGTTCCGCCACGATTTCCCCGCCGCCCGCGATGAAACCGGCCTTGAAGAAATCCGCCAGGCCCACGCTGTAGGTCGAGCCCACGTCCGTGAGCAACGCGACCTTTTTCGCCTTCAAGGTTTTCGCGGCGAACTGCGCCATCACCGTGCCCTGAAACGGATCAATGAAACAAACGCGGAAAATGTAGTCGCCGGTCTGGGTGACTTTGGGATTGGTGGAGGAGGGGGAGATTTGGGGGACCTTGTATTGCTGGCAGATTTGCGCGGCCTCGATGGAACGGATGGAGGCCACTTCGCCGAGAATCGCCACGACCTTGTCGCGGGAAATCAGCTTCTTGACCGCGGTGGCGGATTCGCCGTCCTTGGACTGGTCGTCTTCGGTGATGAGCTGGAGCTTCTTGCCCAGGACGCCGCCGGCGTTGTTGATGTCCTCGACGGCCAGCAGGGTTCCGTCATGCGACGATTGTCCGAAGGAGGCTTCGCTGCCCGTCAGCGAGGCAAACTCGCCCACCTTGATGATCTGAGCGTCCGCCGCGGTCTCTTCCGCGGAGGGTTTGCAGCCGCTGAATCCCGCCGCCAGGACCGCGAGCAGCATCGGCAGCGATAAATAGGAAAGTCGTTTCATGCAAATCAAAAGTTCCGCGGCCCCGGCCTCAAACCGGCCGCCGATGACCACACTAAGTAATCAGCCCCGCGCTTTCAACCACCAAACCCGGAGACCCGCCGATGCGCTTTGTAATGCATTTTTGTGCTTGCGGTTCCGCAAAGCTACGGGCCATATTGCGGACAATAAATTAAACCGCAAACCACAAATATCACCCCATGCAAAAATTAAAATCTCTGATGCCATGGTCGTTCGCCGGCCTGGCAGTCCTGTCCGCCGTCCTGGTCCTTTCCGGTTGCGATACTGAAAGCGAAGACGCCGCCAAGGCCCCGACTCCGGCAGCACCCGCCGGTCCGGCCATGGCTGCGCCCGCCGCGCCTGCCGTCCCGGCGGTGCCCACCCCGCCGCCCGCGCCGGCTGCGCCCGCTGCCCCGGCCATGGGCAACATGGTCATGCCCGCCGCCGCGGCTTCCGCGCCGCCCATTCGCATCAAGGCCGGTGCCTCCACGAATGTCGTCGATGCCGATGGCAACACCTGGCTGCCTGACCAGGGTTTCACCGAGGGTGAAACAGTCGAGCGTCCTGACGCGGCCATTGTGGATTCAAAAAGCCCGCAGCTTTACCGTTCCGAACACTGGGGCATGAGCGCCTTTGACTACGCGGTTCCCAACGGCAAATACGAGGTCAAGCTGCATTTCTGCGAAACCTACGATGGCATCACCGCGGCGGGCGACCGCGTCTTCGGCTTCAATGTGAACGGCAAGGACTTCACGGATTTTGATGTCTGGGCCAAGTCCGGCGGCTACCTGCATCCCTACGTCGAGACCGTCCCGGTGGAAGTGACCGACGGCAAGATCCACATCACTTTCACGCCCAAGGTGCAGAATCCGGAGATTAACGGCATCGAGATTTTGCCCGCGTCCTGAACGCGCCCCGAATCGGGGTGATAAGGCTGGCAACAAGTGATACGCTGGCGGTGTTTCAAAGTATGGAACACCGCCAGTTTTGTTTTAGAGGGAGCGGCCATCCGGGTTTGAATGCTTAAGGATGTGAAAGGAAAGAAATGAATGGCACGAACCTTATCACTAATGGAAGTGGGACAGCCGCTGACCCATACACTTTCAATTACCATGTATATGCACAATCCGTTCCGGGCCATCCCGTGATTACAATTGGGCGACTTTTGTTGGTTGGAGCCCTGCTATTGTTTGTTTTGTATTTTCGTAAAAGGTCAAAAAGTTCAAAGTGATTCCAAATTAGGCCACCACCTGCCCCGAACCGCTCTTGACGCGAATCCCGGCGGTGTTAATATTCCCGGCTCGCCAATTGGCGAAACGCGCCGCTGTTCCAAAAACGTGGCCGGTCAACAATCGAAAGGCTTGTGTTGTGAACGTGACAGTTGAAAATTTGGCGCCCTGCAAAAAATTGGTCCGCATCGAAATCGAGTCCAAGGACGTGGACGCCGCGTTTGACGCCATGCTGAAGGATTTCGTGCGCCAGGCGTCGCTGCCCGGCTTCCGCCCCGGCAAGGCCCCGCGCGACATGATCGCCAAGCGCTACGAGAAGGACATCCACGACGAGGTCAAAAAGAAGCTCATCCCCGACGCCTACCGCAAGGCCGTGGATGAACAGAAAATTGATGTCGTGGGCTATCCGGACATCGAGGAAATCCAGTTCGGCCGCGGCCAGGCGCTGCAGTTCGCCGCCACCGTCGAAACCGCCCCCGAGTTTCAACTGCCCGAATACGCTGGTCTGCCCGTCAAACGCGAAACCACCACGGTGACCGATGCCGATGTCGAACGCGCCCTCAACATGCTGCGCGAACGGCATATCACTTTTGGAACCGTTGATCGTCCCGCCGCGGCGGGGGATGTCGCCGTGGTCAATTACACCGGCACCATTGACGGCAAGCCGGTCGTGGAAATTGCGCCCGCCGCCAAGGGCCTGAGCGAGCAGAAGAATTTCTGGGTCAATCTCGAGCCGGACGCGTTTATTCCCGGTTTTGCGGACCAGCTCACCGGCGCGAAGGCGGGCGATCAGCGGACGGTCAACGTGGATTTTCCCGCGGACTTCGTCACCCCGGAACTGGCCGGCAAGAAGGGCGTTTATGACGTGCATGTCGTCGAAATCAAGGCCAAGGTGCTGCCGCCGCTCGATGATGCCTTCGCCAAATCCTACGACGCCGAGAACCTCGAAAAATTGCGCGCGGGCGTCCGGCGCGATTTGGAAAACGAACTGACCTACAAGACCAACCGCAGCATCCGCAACCAACTGGTCACCGAATTGATCAAGCGCGTTTCGTTTGATCTGCCCGAGGCCGTTGTGGCCCGCGAGACCCGCAATGTCGTCTATGACATCGTCAACGAGAACCAGAAGCGCGGCGTGCCCAAGGAACTGGTCGAGAAACAGAAGGACCAGATTTACTCGGCGGCGGCGGACAGCGCGCGGAGCCGCGTGAAGCTGAATTTCATCCTCCAGAAAATCGCGGAAAAGGAGGACATCAAGATCGGGCAGGAGGAAGTCGCCCATCGCATCCAGCATCTTGCCGCGATGTATGACATTCCGCCGGAGAAATTCGCGCGCGATTTGCAGAAGCGCAATGGCGTCATCGAGGTTTACGACGAGCTGGCCCGCGAAAAAACCCTCGAACTGATCCAGCAAAAGGCGAAGATCGAGGACGTCGCGCCCGAACTCGCGAAGCCGGCCTGATCCGGCGGCGCGCTCCTATTGGATGCGACCGAACTTTTTCTCGAGTTCGCGGTAGTTCATTTCAATCAGCGTCGGCCGCCCGTGCGGGCAGGTGTAGGGCATGGCGCACCGCCGCAAATCATCCGCCAGGTTCTGCAGCTCCTCTCCGCCGAGCGGATCATTCGCCTTCACCGCATGCCGGCACACCGTCTTGGCGATGGTATGTTCTCCCAGACGCAGGCTGTTCACTTCCTGGCCGGCCGCCTTGAGTTCGTCCACGAGTTCCAGCACGAAACGCCGTGCGTCGGGCGCCTTGACGAACGGCGGCAGCGCATCGAGCAGGAAGGTGCGCTCGCCAAATTCGCTCAAGCCCACGCCCATCCTTGTCAGGGATGCCAGTTGCTCCCGCAAAAAAAGTGCGTCCCGCGCCGACAACTCGACCGTCTCCGGCAGCAATAACTTTTGCGACATCGCGCTGCCCTGGCCTTCGAGCCGGTTTAACATCTGCTCGAACAACACCCGTTCATGTGCGGCATGCTGGTCCAGCAACACCAGTCCGCGATCGGATTCCAGCACCACATACAACCGCCCAATCACGCCGACGAGCCGCAGCGGCACATTAAGCAAAGGCACCGGCCCGGCCGGGGCATCGGGTCGCGAGGAAACGGCGACGGGTGGAGTTATCGGCAAAACTGCAAACTCACCGGGAGTTGAAACTGGCGCCGCGGGCGTGGGTCGCGCGGATTCCATCGGCGTCCTAACGGGCCACGCGGGTGCAGCGGTTTTATTTGCCGGGCTCGTATCGCGGGAGGGTGCGACAGGAGAATGAAATTTCGGCAATTCCGGCGTCGCGGGAACCGGCGAGGCCATTCGCTCCGGCGTGGCTGCGGCGACGGGTTCGCGTTTTTCCGTGGCGCTGTGAAATTTCAACAGCGTTTCCCGCACCGCCTGCGTCACGAGCTGCCGCACCTGCCGTTCCTGATGGAACTTCACCTCGCGCTTGGAAGGATGAATATTGACATCCACGGCCGCGGGATTGATTTCGAGGAACAAACAGCAGACCGGGTAGCGGCCTTTCATCAAGGCGGTGTGATAGCCCTCGAGCAGCGCGAAGTTCAGCCCGCGATTTTCCACCGGGCGCCGGTTCACGAACAAATGCTGGTCCTCGCGCGTCCCGCGCGACACCCCCGGCGAGCCGATGAATCCCCACACGCGGAACATGGACTGCTGCTCCGTGGGCTCTGCGCCGGACATCTCGTGCATTTCCTCCGCCTCCACCGGTTCTGCCAGTTCCACGGCAAAATTCACTGCGAGCAATTTTTGTTCGCCGCCCTCGATTGCGCGGATGCGCTCGCGCAACGCCGCCAGCCGCGCCGCAATATCCTTGCCCGTGTTCACCGCCGGCAACTGCCACACCACGCGGCCGTCCTTGGAGAAAGTGAACGCAACCTCCGGGCTCGCCAGCGCCGCCAGCGTCAGATAATGCTGCACATGCGCGGATTCCGTCTCCTCCGTCCGCAGAAATTTACGGCGCGCGGGCAGGTTGAAAAAAATCTGGCGCACCACCACGCTGGTGCCCGGCGCCGCACCCGCCGCCTTCACTTCGAGAATTTTGCCGCCGTTGATGATGATTTGCGTCGCTTCCGGTGTGTCGCCGTCGCGTTCGCGCGTGGTCAACGTGAACCGGCTCACGCTGGCAATGCTGGGCAGCGCTTCGCCGCGAAAGCCCATCGTGGCAATCGCGCTCAAGTCTTCCGCGCGCTGGATTTTGCTGGTGGCATGCCGTTCCAGGCAGAGCAGGGCGTCGTCGCGGCCCATGCCGGTGCCGTCGTCCGTGACGCGAATAAGGCTGCGTCCGCCGGCCTGGATTTCCACCGTGATGCGCGTCGCGCCGGCATCCAGCGCGTTTTCAACGAGCTCCTTGACGACGCTGGCGGGCCGCTCGACCACTTCGCCCGCGGCGATCTGGTCGGCCACTGCGGCGGGAAGGATCGCGACGGCGCGTGCTGTCTTCACGCGTGAAATGTCCCGG
>DATMLG010000058.1:0-3343 GCA_035570675.1 Verrucomicrobiia bacterium
CGCGGGCCAAGTTCCTTGGCGAGCGAACCGGTCGCGGCATCCACCGCCGCCTTGGTCCCGCCGTAAACCGAGGCGCCCGGAAGCCCCGCGGTGCTGACGAGCGAACTCAGGTTGATGATGCTGCCACCGGCGGGACCGAAATATTTCAACGCTTCCTGCGTGGTGAGGAGCAGGCCAAGGACGTTCAGGTCGAACTGCCTGTGAAAATGTTCGGCCGTGACCTGTTCGATCGGCATGAATTCGTAGATACCCGCGTTGTTCACGAGAACATGAAGCTGGCCAAAGGCCTTCTTCGTCTCGGCGAACAGGCGGTCGATGTCCGCCTTTTTGGCGACATCCGCCTGCACCGCGACCGCCCGGCCGCCCTGCTTGGTGATTTCGTCCACGACCTTGTCCGCCCCGGCCTTGCTGGAGGCGTAGTTGACGACGACGGACGCGCCCTCGGCGGCGAGATGTTTGGCAATCGAGGCGCCGATGCCCTTGGATGCCCCGGTGACGACGGCGACCTTGCCGGCGAGTTTGTTTGATGTGTTGTTGCTCATATGCTGTTTCTTTCCTGGTTCATGGTTTCGGTTTCTGGTTCAGGGCCAATGTTGTTTCTTTGATAGTAACAACAATGGCCAAACTTTTAGTTTTTCTTCACGTCAGAAATGATCCAGCCAAGGCTGATGCCTGCCCGGCCCGCCATCATCGCACACATTCTTTCCAACGCGTTCGTGCCAAGCTAACACAAAATTCGGCGGGCGCGAGTTAGCTTGATTCAACGGCAAAACATGTCACTTTCAGCATACAAATGAACCAATTTGATTACGACGTGGCGGTCATCGGCGGCGGCAGCGGCGGTTACGCGGCGGCGCGGACAGCGACGGCGGAGGGCCTGCGGACGGCGGTGATTGAAGGCGGCAAGGAAATCGGCGGACTTTGCATCCTGCGCGGCTGCATGCCAACCAAGGCGCTGCTCTACGCGGCGGAAGTGAAACACCTGGCGCAGCATTCGGAGCCGTGGGGCATCGAGTCCGGCAAGGTGGGTTTTAACTTTGCGAAGGTGATGGAGCGCAAAAACGCGATGGTCCAGGACTTTGCGGATTGCCGGGCGCAACAGCTCAATTCCGGCAAGTTCAAGTTCATCCGCGCGCAGGCGCGGTTCACGGATGCCCACACGCTGGCGTTGAGCACGGGCGAAACGCTCACGGCGGGAAACTTTGTCATCAGCACCGGCTCGATGGTTGCGCCGTTGACGCAACCATTTCTGAAGGAAATCGGCTGCCTGACCAGCGACGAGGCGCTGATGCTCGAAAAACTGCCGAAGTCGCTCATCGTCCTGGGCGGCGGCGCGGTGGCGATGGAATTCGCGCAATTCTTTGCCCGGTTTGACGTGAAGGTCACGATGATTCAGCGCGGCCCGCATGTGCTGAGGAGTTTTGACACCGACACCGCCGAAGTAATCGAGAAGGTTTTCCGGCAGGAAGGAATCACACTTTACGCCGGCACGCAATTGACCGGCGCGGCGCGGAAGGGCGCGGTGAAACAAATCACGTTTCAGCATGAGGGGCGCGAAGTGAAGGTGGAGGCGGAGGAAGTGCTCAACGCGCTCGGACGCACGGCGAATACGGCGTCGCTGGGACTGGAACTGGCGGGCGTCGCCACCAAGGACGATTACGTGGTCACCGACGATGAGATGCGGACCTCCGCGCGGCACATTTACGCGGCGGGCGATTGCCGGGGCCCGCACGAAATTGTTCACATAGCGGTCACGCAGGGGGAAGTCGCCGCGCATAACATTGCCCGGCCGCAATCGCCGCGCCGGATGGATTACCGGCTGCTGACGCTCGTGGTGTTCACCGACCCGCAAATCGCCGTCGTCGGCCTGACGGAGAAGGAGGCGACTGCGCGCAAGGTTCCGTACCTGGCGGCGAGTTATCCGTTTTCCGACCACGGCAAGTCGCTCATCATGGAGGAGAAGGACGGGTTTGTTAAATTGCTGGCGGACCCGGCGACGGGCGAGATCATCGGCGGTTGCTGCATCGGCCCGGTGGGCGGCGAATTGATCCATGAAATCATCGCCGCGATGCACAAAAGGATGACGGTGAAGGAACTGGCGGCGATGCCGCATTATCATCCCACGCTGGCGGAGATCTGGACCTATCCGGCGGAGGAACTAGCGGAAAAGCTGGCGGCAGGTCAAACGCCGGCGTAAGGACCGCCGGCGGCGCGCGGCCCGAACATCCGCCGCCAGAGAGAGGGACGCGGCGCAAAGCGTTGGGCGGCGACTTCGCGGAAATCATGGTGCAAATGCCGCCAGGCGCGCGCTCCGAAATAGATGTCGGCAACCATTCCCGGCAGAAACCATACCGCGAGAAAAAATTTCCAGTCGGGGTCGAACCGCGCGTTGAAAACCGAGGAAAAAATTCCCAGAACAATGAGGATCAGGAAAGTCAACAGGAGCGGGAGCGCCAGGACGCGGGTGACTGTTATGCCGGTGGTGCGGTTTGGATTCCGGGTGGAGAGGCCAACCCACATGGCGACGACGGAGAGAGTGAGCATGTCCGCGACCAGCATGACATTGGTCCCGGCCCACCAGGCGACCATGCTGGGATGGTCGCCGGAGTGGGCGCCGACACCGTTGAGGGCGGACAACAGGAAGATGAATTCCACGAGGATGACGGCGAGGGTCGGGCCGAGGAACTGCCGGCGCAGGGCGTGTGCCTGGCCACGGATGATGTCACTTACACTGAGGGGCGTGGAAAGGATGAGTTCCAGCGAACCGAGCTTGCGATCCTCGCCCATACGGCGGCCCGCCTCGGAGGCGATCCAAAGTTTGAGCATGGAGTTGAGAATCAGGGTGGTGATGATATAGATGGGCAAATCGTTCCAGGAATGGCCGTTCTCAATGGCACCCCAACTGTAGAGACAGCCGATGCCGGCCAGCGCGGCCCAGACGAAAATGGGTTTGAGGCGGGCGCGTCCCGCGAGCCAGTAGAAGGCGTTGACACTCAGCAACCGGCGGCGGAAGACGGCGCGGTCGGCGTCACTGCCAAAGTTCCAGCGCCGCCATTTTTCGCGCCAGCGCCCGCCGCGGGCGCCGGAAGGATGGTCCTGCCAGGAACGGGGCACGATGCCGCAGGCCAGCACGAGAAACAACCAGGCCGCGACATGGATGATGCCGCACGACACCCAAAAAGATTCCGCGTCCCGCTTGAAGTTGAGGTCGTCAACGAGCGTCATCGAATACCCGGGGTTGAATAAAAAACACAGGTGCCTCAGATCCGTGGATTCGTAGATGAACGGAATCATCCAGACGGCGATGAGCAGGCCGAGGGTGGAACCGAGCAGAAATAGAAAG
>DATMLG010000059.1:0-3422 GCA_035570675.1 Verrucomicrobiia bacterium
GGCGGGGCGGGGGAATGGCGGGGAGAAAGGCGGTGCGGCAGCGGTGGAGCTTGGGGCCGGCGAGGAGCCATTCCATCCAGCGATAGTGGGGCGCGAGGAGGTCGAAGTCGGCGGTGGGTTCGGGAGCCGGGGCGCGTTGGGCGAGTTGCCACCAAGCCCAGGCGAAGATGGCGCCGGCGGTGTAGGCGACGACGTCCAAGGGGTCGCCGGTGGTGTGCATGATGTGGGGGCCGATGCCTTCGAAGAGGATGGACCAGCCGACGAGGTGGGCGGAGATTTCGAGGGCGGTGGGCCAGGCGTTGCGCGGGCGGAGATGGAGGAGGTCGTGGACGAAAAGGAGGGGCGGCAGCGCGCAGGGGATGAGGAGCGTGTCGTTGAACCAGTTATGAAAGAAGGCGATATGGACGTGGGGCTTGATGAGCCAGCGATTGGCGGCGTAGAGCGCGCAGCAGGCCAGGAAGAGCGGGTCGAACAGGTAGGCGAACCGCTTCACAGCAGCGCCAATATGATGAGACCGAAGCCGAGGCCGAGCAGGACTTTAAGCAAAATGGTCATGGAACGGGTCTATCAGATTATGGCCCGGGGGCAAAAGCCCGGGGGCGTTTTGGGGAGAATAATCTGCGAAGACCAGGGCGGTCAATCATTTCCCGGGAGGGGCCAGGAAAAGGGCCGACACCACACGGTGCCGGCCCACACCTTCAAACCTACAAAAGGTGAGACGTATGGGGACGCGGAAATGTTTCACGCGTTCCAAACGCGGAGGATGCGCGGGGCGCGGTTCCCCGGCATTTGCAGCGGGAAAGGGGAGGGGTCAGTTGTAAACGTGGCCGGCCGGGACGATCTGGCACGTCGGCACTTGCTGCAGGTTGTTAAGCTGGTAGCTGTTGGCGAACGAGAAGGACGAATCAGCCGGGCAGAAGGGAAGGCTGCCGCCGCTGCCGCGTCCCAAGTAGGGCTGGATCTGGCTGGCCACCGGGGTGGCAGTCAGGTTCTGGGTGTTTTCCAGCGCCCAGCTTTGCTTGGCGCCGTCGATTTGACGGAGGTTGTTGATGCAGGCATTCGTCTGCGAGGTGGTGCGGGCGCGCGCGAAGTTGGGAATCGCGATGGCTGCCAGGAGACCGATGATGGCAACCACTATCATGATTTCTACCAGCGTGAACCCCGAATTTCTTGGCTTGTCGAGTTTCATAACTGCTTGTTGACCTTTCATTTCGAATGCGGTCTGAACAAGGCAACAGGCGGTTATAATAATTACGAATTAGCGTTCAATTTAATTGCCGGTTGCCAACCGCACTGTGCCAGAGTAGCACACGCGATGCCGCAAAATGCCATGCGCGGGAGGCCGTTGCCGCCTTCACAAAACTACGGCCTGATCGCGTTAACCCCCTGCAAATACGAGTTGTTCCGCGAACCGGCAAAATTGAAATTATCGCGAACTGTCCAACCTATTTGGGCACTGTCCCGTAAATGTACAAAAATCATTAACGCGCGATTCATGTATTAACCCCGCTTCACAAAGCGCAAACACCATTAGAAATTTGTCACCGAACCGGGGGCCTGGAACGGGGTGTTCTGGGGGTGGGGGAGGAAAATTAGCGCATCGCCGGGCCTTGGCCCGGTGTTCCCTGGCAGGCGGTGACTCCCGGTTCAAGCAGTTTCATGTGCCATCCGCCCATCCGCCGGTCCGGCGGTGTAGTGTAACCCTTCTTGCTCAATTCCGTGCCCAGGCGCAGGATGTTTGTCAGCAGGATGGGCGGCGTGAACATGCTGGGAATCAGGATGGCCTCACGACCGGGATGCTCAAAAAGACGCCGGAGAATCAGTTGTTCCCACTTTTGTTCGCGTTTGTCAGTCATGGCCGCGGCCGGGCGGTCAATATCCGGATACGCCTCAAAAACCTTGTCCGACCTTCCTCAGCAAAACAAAAACTGCCCGCCAATGC
The DNA here is from genome assembly GCA_035570675.1 of Verrucomicrobiia bacterium. Classification (GTDB taxonomy): domain Bacteria; phylum Verrucomicrobiota; class Verrucomicrobiia; order Limisphaerales; family Pedosphaeraceae; genus DATMLG01. The sequence goes on from DATMLG010000059.1 coordinate 1,943, forward strand.
AATTCAAAAATGAACCGAATTTTCGCCCGCAAAAAAATACCCTCCGGCGCGTTCATCAACGGTGCGTCGGCATCGGGTCGGCGTCCAGTTCCGCCAGAGAAATGTCCACCACCAGGTCGGACGCAATTTTTTCCAGTTCACCGCGCAGCGCCGCGGAATCGCACCGTGCGGGAAGTTGCAGGCGGATGCGCGCCTTGAAAAGTGTTTCGCCGGACATCGCCGCGCTCACGCATTCGCTGGACAATTCCTCCACATTGACGCCCTGGCCGGCCAGGACGCGCGTGATTTCACGGATGATGCCGGGCCGGTCGTGGCCCACAATCTCCAGCAGCGTGAGTTTTCCGGTGGCGCCCCTGACGTTGGATTCATCCGCGCACGCCACGACACTCAGGCCCCGCGACTCAAGCGCCTTCAACGCGCTCATCAACGCCGCCTGTCGCGCGGCGGGAACGTGGATGCGCAAGATGCCGGCAAATTCCCCGCCCAGCCGGCACATCCGGCTCTCCAGCCAGTTGCCGCCATGCTCGGCCACGATGCCGGCCAGCGACTCCACCAGTCCGGTGCGGTCCTTCCCGATGATGGTCATGACGAGCGGAATATCCATGTTGCTTTTCAAGGCAATGGAATCCTGAATTACGCCACTGGTCAAGACGCGAAGACATGTTATGTTGAAATACGGCCCGTCGTCGGGCAAAGGATGTTCTGGCACCTCAGGTGCTATCCTCGGGCCGTTGACACCCCGCTTGGCGCGGTGGTTGTCCTGATTATGAACATGATTGCCACACAAACGCGCAGCCTCCGCGCCACGGGATTGATTACGCTGCTCTTCGCGGTCGCGTTGCTGGTCTGCCGAAATGCCTTCGCCGATCCTCCCGCGCCGGCCAATGATCTCGCGGAGACTTCCTCCAACCTCGCCGTCACCATTTCCGTCCTGACCAATGACGTGGACTCCACCAATCAACTTGGCATTCTCCAGGTCACGCCTCCGTCCCACGGCACTGCCATTATCAATTCCAACCCCGCCGTCCTGACGCCCCAGTTGTCCAACCTCTTTCAGTTCGCCGCCATCCAGCTCAGCAACTCCGTCAAGCAGGTCAACAACACCAATCTCTATCCGCGCCGCATTCTTCCCAACGGCACCTGGTCCAACAGCACCGTCACCGACTGGATCGTCGGGTTTTTTCCCGGTGCCATGTGGTATGTGTACGAACAGACCGGCGACACCAACTTCCTCAATTGGGCGCGCGAATGGACCGCCGGCATCGCTTCGCAACAGCACGTCACCAACACCGACGACATCGGTTTCATGATCAACGACAGCTTCGGCAACGGCCTGCGCATCACCGGGGACACCAATTACCGCGCCGTCGTCATCACGGCCGCGCAATCCCTGACCAACCGCTACAACCCCATCGTCCGGTCGCTCGCCGACGACCTGCTCCTTCCGCCCACGAATTTCCAAGTCATCCTCGACACCATG